>JACDGC010000199.1 GCA_013815535.1 Ktedonobacterales bacterium | reverse complement strand
CCCCGACGAATCCGAATTGGCGAAATACGCGATATTTTCGATCATGGCGAAACCCGCACCGATGATCGCGCCATAGAGGATGCCGTCGGTGATATTCTCGAATTTGTCGCGCACGATGTAGAGGAGCACCAGCAGCCCCGCCCCTTTCACCGCCTCCTCCGTCAGCCCAGCATTCAGGCCAAAGAGCGCCGATTGCGACACATCAGCCCAGATGCGCGGCAGCAGATCAAAGGGCAACCCGGCGATGGCCAGATTCAGACTATTCTCGATGAAGAACGCCGGGGGGATGGCGATGACCGCGCCCCACAGAAACGCGCACAACAACAGATACCACGGCTCGCGCTCATAGCGGTCGATCAGCACGATCAACGCTGTCGTCCCCGCCGCCGGAATGAGCGGCACCAACAAGGCTGCCACAACGCTCCAACCATCGCCAGAGTGGGCGCGGTGCGTCAAGAGCGTGCCCAAGCTGACGACCACCAGCGCGAAAGCGACGCAAAAGAGCACGAAGAGCAGGCCGAGGGCCAACCGCCCACTGAGCGTCGTTGGCGCGCGCCAAGTGAGCGGCCCATCCTGCCACAGCGCGGTCCCCGCCGAGCGGGACGGATCGCCCCCACCGTCGCGCGCCCCCAAGCTGGGGGGCAGGTCAGAGGCCAACAGTTGCAGATGCACCGCGCCAATCTGGATGCGCTGCCCCGGAAAGATGGCGGCAACCATATGCGGCGGGATGGGCGTTTCTTCCACAATCAGGGTGCCGGTGTCGCTGGCGTGTTCCAACGTCCAAGCGCCACTCTGGTAATACAGGCAAGCCTGCTCGCCCGCCACCGATGGATCGAACAGCACGATGGCATTGTGCAGATCGTGCCCCAGCGACGTAACCGGCGCGGTGATGGGGAAGACGAGGTTGCGCTCTGGTAGGGTATGACCGGGCAGCGGACGCCCGGCGTCGGCCTCCGTCGACAACACCCGCAAAACGCCATAGACCGTGCTCATGCCCTCACGCCCCGTTTCACCATGCGCCGCCTGGCCCTATGCCACGTTCGCGCTGCCTAGATATCGTATCACAGCACACGATGCGCGGCGGGCGCGGGTGCCCACGCGTCCCCCGATATCAGTGGCCCATGGGGGTGAAAGTGTCGCCAGTGAGCCATTCATACGCTTCCTGATAGCGCTGGGCCGTGCCCGCGATGACCTCGGGGGGCAAAGTGGGCGGGGGCGGCGATTTATCCCAGGTCTGGGTTTCGAGCCAGTCGCGGACGAACTGCTTGTCGAAGCTGGCGGGGGAACGACCCGGCGCGTATTCCCCTGCCGCCCAGAAGCGCGAAGAATCAGGAGTGAGCAGCTCATCGATGACGATCACCTGCCCGTCGAGCAGACCAAACTCGAACTTAGTATCCGCGATGATGATGCCCCGGTCGATGGCGAGATCCGCCGCGAACTGATAGAGGGCCAAGCTGGCATCGCGCAAGCTCTGGGCCAGATCGATGCCGATGGCGTTTTCCATCACGTCCAGCGTGCAGTTTTCATCGTGCCCCGTTGCCGCCTTGGTAGCGGGGGTAAAGATGGGCTCTGGCAGCCGATCAGCCAGCCGCAAGCCGCTGGGGAGCGGCACCCCACTGACTGCCCCCGTCGCGCGATAATCTTTCCAGCCCGAGCCAGCCAGATAGCCGCGCACCACACATTCAAAGTCGATGCGCTGGGCTTTGTGCACCAGCATCGTCCGTCCGGCCAATTCGCCGCGCTGCGCCGCGACGGCGGCGGGAAACGCCGCCGGATCGATGCTGATGAGATGGTTGGGGATGATTTCGCGCGTCTGGCCAAACCAAAAGGCCGAAAGGCGGGTCAGCACCTCACCCTTGTGCGGGATACCCTCGCGCATGATCACGTCGAAGGCCGAAAGGCGATCAGTCGCCACCATCAGCAGTTGGTCACCCACATCAAAGGTCTCGCGCACCTTGCCGCTGCCAAACTTCGGCAAAGGCAGATCGATGGTCAACAGCGTCGACATGCTGGTTTCTCCCTTTACAGGCCGTCTGACCAGACGTAGTTCTTTGGCGTCACCTGGGGGGTGCCATATTCCAGCCAGACATTTTCGTGCGCTTTCAGCACGATCTGGTCGGGGTCCCCCGTATACACCTTGCCATCGACATACACCGTCAACGGATGTTGCTTGTTGATGGGTTTGCCAAAGAAATAGTTCGCGTTCAGTTCGGGCGGACCCGCAGCGATGGTGTTGCTCGGCGTTTTATGCCAGATGGCCAGCAAGTCGCCCAGATAGAAGGCCCGTTTCGCTTGGTCGGCGGGCGCTTCGATGTGGATGACCCCTGTGGCATCGTGCGTGTGCAGCCAATAGAGACAATCGCTGCTGGGGATGCCTACGTCCGCTGGAATCGGCTGCACCTTGCCATCCACCACAATCTGCACGTTGGCGTGGTAGTGGGTGGCGACCATCTCGCTGCCACACGAGATGTTGGAACCATAGACATAGCCATTCGGCCCCACCGGGAGCGTATGCGCGGGGGCGACGGGTGCTGTGAGGTTATGGATGAGCAACCCAAGCAGCAGCGCGACGATGATGATCCCCCCGATGATCGCCGCGCGGATGAGCAACACCCGCCGCTTAGCCGCCTGGATGCGCTGGCGGCGCAACGTCTGCACGCGGGCGAGTTCCGCTTTGCGCGCATCGCGCCGGAGGTCGCGCTTGGTGACGTAGCGCTCCTCGGCTTCCTGCGCGGGCGTGGGGCGTGCCGCGCCGCGTGTGGCCGCCGCCGCTGCTGTGGCTGCACTGGCCGCCGCCAACGGGCGGCTCGGCACCTTGGTGGTGCTGGCGGGGGTCGTGGCACGCGTGGCACCGCTGCCGCTGAGGGTCGGGCGTGTTGGCGTTTTGCCCCCCCCAACGGGCTTCGCCGTGGTGGTCGTGGGGCGGGTGGGCGATTTGCTGGCAGATGCTTGCGCACCAGCGCCACCGAGCGGGCGCGTCGGGGGTTTGCTGGGCGTGCCCGCGCCGGCAATGCTGGGCTGGGTGGGCGCCTTGGGCGCGGCTGGGGTGGGGCGCGCTGGTGGCGGAGCGGTGACCCGCACGGGGGTTGGGGCGACCACCTCTGGTTGGGGCACGCTGGCGGGTGCTTCCGCTGCGGGGGCAGTGAAGGCCGGGATAGGCTGGTCAGCGGCGGGGTCAGCGGTTTCGCTGACGGCAGCGTCCGTCATGGCGCTGGCCACTTCCACTTCCGGCGTGGGGGGGGTGGCGTCGGGCACGAAGGGGACCGCATCCAATTCCGCTGGAATGGATTGCTGAGCCATCACGGGCGCTCCGGCGGCCAGCGTGGCGCTCATTGGCGCGTCTGGTTGCTCAGCCGGGTTGGTTTCGTCGACCAATGCCTCATCGTCATCGGTGGGGATTTGACGCTCGGCCTGGCGGGCCTGCATCGCGGCCAAACGCGCCTCGCGCCTGGCATCACGCTTATTCCCTGGTGTACTCATCTTCTCTATATAGTTCCTCAATTATGTGTTACACTACGTCGATCTAGTATATGGAGGGCAGCGCGAACCTGTCAAATCGCGGGCCGAATAGCCCCTCTTTCCCTCACCTGCACACCCCCATGCACGGTGTGCGACAATGAGTGAGAGTGACTGTTGCGTGGATGCCGCACCGCGCCCACCCAGCAAGAAAGCGAGCACCAACTAGTTGTGACCACACCTGAGCAGCCGTCATCCCTTTCGCCCGAAACACTGGCGAGCTTGATCGCACGGAGCACCGCCTTGGTGGGGAGCGACGCGCTGCTGGTGGGCACCCGCACGGCAAATTACATGGTGGAAGATCAGCTCCCCAGCCTGGTGGCGCTGCCAGGCACGCCAAGCCAATTGGCGAGCTTGCTGGCCCTGGCGGGTGAACTGGGCGCGGCGGTGGCACCCTGGGGGGGTGGCACCCAGATGGGCATCGGCTATCCGCTGCGGCGGGTTGATGCGGTGATCTCGCTGGAACGGCTCAACACGGTGCTCACCCACACCCCCGCTGACCACGAAGTGACGGTGCAGGCGGGCTGCACTGTCGCCGCTCTCAACGCCACGTTAGCCACCCAGGGGCAATTCGTCGCGCTCGACGGCCCAATGGGGGCGCATGCCACCGTGGGTGGCAGGCTGGCAACGGGCACAGTGGGCCTCCGCCGTGGGCGCTATGGCAACGTGCGCGATCTCATCACCAATCTCGTCATCGCGCGCAGCGATGGGGTGCTGATGCACACGGGTGGCGAGGTCGCGCGCAACATGCTCTATCACACCCTCGGTTACGATTTGAATAAGCTCTATGTGGGATCATTGGGCACCCTAGGGGTCATCATTCAGGCGACACTCCGCACCGCCCCCATTTCCGAGGCCGAAGCGACCGTCGTTGCCTCGTTCGAGGATGTTAGCATCATCTGGGAGTTGCTGGAAGATCTCGAAGCCGCCGAACTCTTCCCCGCCGCGCTGACAGTGTGTGGGCCAGGCGTGCTGGCCGCTGACCGGGGACTGACGGCAGAGGGAGCAGACCAACTGCAACCAGCGGCGCATCCACTGTTGCTGGTCAGGCTGGCGAGCGATCAGCAAACCCTGCGACGGCAGGCGCTGACGGTCTATAGCTTCATCATGAAGTATAGCGAACGGCGGCCCTTGCTGCTGAGCCGCGCCGCCGGGTTGCCCGTGTGGGCAGCCTTGAATGAACTACCCGCCACAGCGGATCTCTTGCCCACGGAAGCGGTCATCAAGGTAGGGGTGCTGCCATCTGAGCTGGCTAAAGTGATCGAACTGGCCCACACCATTGGCGCGGAACACGATCTGCGGTTGGCCTGGATGGGCGACGCCGCCACGGGCCAAGTGTGGCTGCGTGTCATGGGCGCGCGCGACGCGGCGGGGGCGGAAGACCGCACCGCCTTCGCCGCGTCGCTGATGGGCCTGCAATCCGCGCTGGCGCGCATCTGGCGCAACGCCACCGTCCTGGGTTGCGCCCCCGAATTGCGGGCGCACCTGCCCATCTGGGGTGCCGACCCAGAGGGCGTCGACCTGTTGCGTGCCCTCAAAGGGCGCTTCGACCCGCTAGAGGTCCTCAACCCCGGTCGCTTCGGTGGCCCGGCCTAGCGCCCCGCCACCGCGATGGCATGAATGGCCGGGGCGAGATCGGTCGCCCACACCTCAAAAGCAGTGGGGTCGGCGACATTGCGCATGCTGACCAACATGTGGTCAAACCCCATGTCGGCCATGTGCTGAAAGAACTCCAGCGTCTGCGGCACGATCATCGTGCCATTCGCCCCATCCGTCGAGATCGTCACCTGCGCCAGCGCGGTCTTTTCGATGGCTTCATAGGGGCGTCCGAGTTTTTCACAATGGCCGCGCAGCACATCCAACTTGTGTTGCAGCACATCATCACCCATGCGGGCAAAGAGGTTGCAAGCGTCGGCATATTGCGCCACCATGCGCAACGTCTTTTGCTCGCCTGTGCCGCCGATGAGGATGGGCGGGTGGGGGCGCTGCAACGCCTGGGGCACGTTCAACGTCCGCCCCAAGTGATAATGCTTACCTTCAAAGGGTTGCCCTTGGTCAAAGACGCCCCCATCTTGCCACATCTGATGCGCGATTTGCAGCGCCTCTTCCAGCCGCTCGAAGCGCTCCTTGGTGGAGGGAAAGCTCACCCCAAGCGAGCGATGCTCTTCCTCGAACCATGCCGCGCCGATGCCCAGATAGGCCCGCCCGCCCGAGAGCACATCCAAGGTCGTGACTTCCTTGACCAGCAACGCGGGCTCGCGATAGGTGACGCCCGTCACCATCGTGCCAAGTTGCATGGTGCTCGTCACCCCAGCGACATAGCCCAGAGTGGTGTAGGCTTCGAGCATATTTTGATCGGTGACGCCGTTGCGCACCTCACCCAATTGAAAGAAATGATCCATCACCCAAAAACTGTCGAAGCCTGCCGCCTCCGCGCGCCGCGCGATGTTGGCGAGATCTGCCCCCAAGGTGGTGGGGCCTCCTGGCCAGTTGAAGTTGCTGACTTGTAAACCCAAGCGCATGATCTGCTCCTTTTGTGAACAAAAACCTCTCGTCGTGTGGCATTTCATAGAGTATAGTAGCGGGCAATCTTGCACTGCAACTATACCAGGGAGCGCCTGTCTCTTCCGCCAGGAAATAGCAGTTGTCACGCCCACATTTTCCGCTGTGAATATAAAAAAGTGTGGCCGCGTGATCACCTGTGTTATCCTAGAGCCTACCGTGCGTTAGAGTATTTGCACGCATCCTATCTCATCATCCCAACACGACCTCAAGGAACGGACTACTCGTATGCAACCACCACGACAACCTTGGCACGACGATGAGGACCCGTCGCAGCAGACACAGCCGTCTCAGCCGTGGGACCCGCAAGCAAACCCGGGCAATCCAGCCACCCCGGGAGGCCCATCAGGGCCAGCCTGGCGCGATGGCAGCCCATCCTCGCAACAACCGCCCCGCCAATGGGATGCCACCGGGGGGCACGAGCCCTCGCGCCCCTGGCTTGAACCCTATGATGTGCCAACCCAACAAACCCCCTCCTCGCCCTATCGACCCGCAGCGGGGGGGATGGCGGATCTCTCGGGGGCACGCTTAGCCCCACCCCCGCCACCAAACATCACATCACGGCGTCGGATGCTGGTGCTGGCATTGGCGGGTGGGGGAGTCTTGATCGTGCTCTTATGCTCCGTTTTGGCGCTGACAATGCATCCATCCCAGCCAATCACCGCCGCCGTTCCGACCGTTACTTATCCCCCTACCTCCACCTATCCTCCCACGTCGACCTATCCCCCGACCTCCACCTATCCCGCGACATCGACAACGGTGCCAGGGCACGCACCACCAACCCCCTTTCCGACCTATACCCCCT
>JACDGC010000198.1:6287-6898 GCA_013815535.1 Ktedonobacterales bacterium | reverse complement strand
CCCTTGGCCCGGGCATCAACCCCCAAGACTACCCCATGTATCAAGCGGAACCGCTTGAGGCACAGGTGCACCCACCACCTGCGGCGGTGATGGTGCTAGGCCCTGGCCCCAATGGGATCACTGATCCCACGCTACGCGCGGCCCTCGAAGAGGCGGCGCGCCAGGCATCGCGCTTGCTCGGCGGGCCGGATCAGCCACCACGCAATCAGGCCATCATCGGAGTGGGCAGCGAAGATGAAATGGCGATCATGCGGCGTGCCCTACCCGGTTTCGAGGTGCTGGCCGGGACCCCCCAATCCCCCAGCCATCCTGGCGTGCTGCCCGCTGTGCTCGGTCGGCTGACCGAGGAATTGGTGATGATGCGCCTGCCGGGGTATGCGAGCGTGCGCACATGGTCATCAACGGGGTCAGTCAGCGGCGTGGCGGCGCTTGGCCGCTTCGTGCGCTTCCTCGCCCAGCGCTATACGACCAACGTGCTGGCGGTGAATGTGGGGGCAACGGGCACCTCGGCCATCGGCTCGAGTTCCCATGGCAATCTCTTCACCACCCATGCGCCGCTGTTGGGGCTACGCGGCGGAGCCGGGGCGGTCGCACGGCGCACGGGGAGCGCC
>JACDGC010000198.1:1906-6277 GCA_013815535.1 Ktedonobacterales bacterium | reverse complement strand
ACCACGCCCTTGGCCGAACCAGCACTCCGCGAAGCGGTGCTGCTGCGCATGTTGCACCCCACCTGGCTGCCCGAAACACCCGACGAACTCGCACTGGATGGCGCGCTCGCCCGCGAGGCCCTGCGGCTGGCGACCGAGCAGGGCGCGGCCTATGGCCGTAGCAGCGATCTGGCCCAGATCGATGTGCTGATTGGCACCGGCGGCTTCTTTGCCCACCAACCGACCTTGGGGATGGCCGCGCTGTTGCTGCTGGACGCGGTGCAACCACGGGGCATCTGCACGCTGATCCTCGATAGCGCGCAGCTCGCCGAGCCACTTGGGGCGGCATCCCTGCTGGACCCGATGGCTTCAGCCGACGCAGTGGATGTCGATGCTCTGCTGGTGCAACTCGGCACCTGCGTCGCCACGGTGGGCATGCCCCCACCCGGTGAACCCGCGTTGCGTGTGGTGCTGGAATATGCCGATGGCCGCGAACAGGTGGCGGAGATATTGCCGGGGACCATCGAGGCCCTGCCGCTGGCACCGGGCCAAACCGCGCGGATGCAACTCTTTCCTGCGGCAGGCGTCGATATTGGGCTGGGGCCAGGGGAACATGCCCAGGCAGGCAACCCCGTCGAGGGAGGCCGCCTGGGGTTGATCATCGATGCACGTGGCCGCCCCCTGACCTTGCCCGAGAACGACCAACAGCGCCAGGCACGGCTGCGGCAGTGGCATGCCGCCTTTGGCTTCTAGCGAAGGCACCACACGGGGGAGAAGAGCAAATCATGGAGCGCAGCGCGATACGCCTGGCCGCCACAGTGGAATATGAGCGCAGCCTCGCCGCAGGGCGGGGCGCGGTGATGGTGGCGGTGGATGACCCCGTCGAGCCAGAGGGGCGCATCGCCCAAGGGCCTGGCGGTGGACCGCCGATCCTGGCGGGGCTGCGTGGGCGCGTCCGTCGCGTGCTGCCCGAGCGGGGCGCGATCATTGGCGGCGTAGCCGATGTGGCGGAGGGCGTGGCGGGCTTCGGTCCACCCGCCGTGGGACCTCTCATCGTGTTCGCTGGCACGCCCAGCGCCATCATGCCGGGTGCCGTCGTGGTCATCCCCGGCGAACTCACGGGCGAAGTGCTGGCCATCGCTCTCTCTGGCCGCGCCAGCGGCATTTTCGCCGCGTCGGCGCAACCCCAACTCATCGAGTCGCTGCTGGGAACGGAGTGCAGTGCCCTGCTGGATGGCTCATTGCCCCCGATGAATGTCGCCCCACTGGGCATCGTGCTGGCGCATGGCTTTGGCACACAGCCTCTGCGCGGCGAATATCTGCACGTCATCAACAGCCATCTCGGCCAAGCAGTGCTCATGATGACGCAAACCAACCTCACCCAACAGGTGCGTCCGGCGCTGGTGTTGCCGTTACCCTGGCAATCGATGCCGCAGGGGACACGACCGGGGGGCATGCTGGCAGGTGCCCACGTCTGGGTGACGGGCGGCCCGCATCACGGCGCGGCAGGCCGCATCATGCGGGTGCTGACGGCAAATTATGTCTTCCCCTCGGGCATCCGCGCGCCAGCGGCACGGCTGAAACTGGAAGGCGGCCCAGAGGTGACGTTGCCCCTCGCCAACCTGCAACCTGTGGGATAGCGGTTGACACTCAACACAGAGCACGTGAAGTGTGCCGTGGTGGCACGCAAGCAGTTAGGTGTCCTTGCCATCGGATGGCAGCACAATCGCCACAGCCCGCCAGGATGACGCGACGACAGGGCAGTCAGCTTTATACCCACACAGCACGTATCTGTTCCGCCACTGTTGTCGCCTGTGCCCGACCTGCCTGAGCCGAAGCCGCCCGATGGGCGGGATCAAGCACATTGCTCCCAATGGCCACCCGCGCTGCCGCGTCTGGGCTAATAATAATCGATTGCACGCCTGCTTCCATTGCCGCGATCTGCGCAGCGGGACTATCCGCCCGCCGTAAGGATGCTGCGATCGGGGCGAGGATCACGATAGGTGCACAGCCCGTGGCGAGATCCGCGTTGGCGGTGGAGCGCACCCCGCCGTCGATGTAATGATGACCATTGATGCTGATCGGCGGCCACACCAGCGGCACAGCACAACTCGCCGCGACGGCATCCACGAGTGCGACGCCGCTTTCTTTCGTGAAGACCACATCTTCCCCGGTTTCCGCTTCGACAGCCGTGATCAGCAGTTGGCTCTGCTGCGGCCACTCATGGCTAGGTAAACGGTCCGCGATGACGGCAAGCCGTGCCTCTGCGGGAACCGTTTTGGCGCGCAACGCTGCACGACCCAGGCGTGCCCGCGCTCGTTTGCGGTCGCCGGGCCATGCCGCTGCCAACAGAAACTGGAGAATGGCCGCTGTGCTCATCCGCTCCGCGATCTCGCCCGAACTTTCGCTCACCTGTGCCTCATACAACTGGCTGAGCGGGGTGCCACTGGTCACTTGAGCAGCGACCACAGAGCCAGCGGACGTACCCACGAAGAGGCCCGCATCGGTGAGGTCGACGCCTTTTTCAGCAAGCCCAAACAGCAAGCCCGTCTCCCATGCCACCCCAGTAACCCCACCACCACCAAGCACCAACGCTTTACCACCCCGTGCCTTTTCTGTTGCCATATTCACTGCTCCTCTTTGGTGGTTCACGGTTTTGACGATACGCGTTCTTCTCAGGCGAAATGACAAAGTCCGCCTTCACAGACGAGCATATCCCTGGTCCTGGAAGTTGGGGCAATCCACGATAGCATTGACAACGATTTCTCGTCGCGAAGTGATGCCAGCCATTCCCCCTTTGTGTGCCCGGCGTGGTGGCTACTGCACCGCGACGGGGGTGGCGCGCTCGCCCAGCCGCCGCTCTTTGCCCTCGCGGATGCGCTGGATGTTATCGCGATGGGTGGCAATCACCGCCAGCCCCGCCACCAGGAAGGCGATGAAGTTGGGCCACGTATAGGGCGGCAAAGCCCCCCCATGAGCCAAAATGAACTTCGCATAGCATAAAAAGAGGAACGGGGCCGACATCGCGCCAACCATCGAACCCAGCGAGACATAGCGAGTGCGGGCAATGGGAATGATGAAGAAGACCAACGCGGCCAGTGCCACTGGCCAAGAAAGCGCCAGCATCATTGCGCCAGTGGTGGCCACGCCGCGCCCCCCTTTGAAGCCCACATAGATGGGATAGTTATGGCCGATGATGACGGCAAGGCCCGTCAAGGCTGCCACCCACGCGCTGCCCACCGCTGAGAAGGGCGTGCTCGGCGGAGCAAAGAGATGTTGAGCCAGCACGATGGCGACGATGCTTTTCAGGATGTCAGCCAGCGCCACCGAAAGCCCTGCCCCCCAGCCCGCGCTGCGCAGCACATTGGTGGCCCCGGTCTTGCCGCTGCCCGTCGCCCGCACATCAATGCCCAATGCCCGACCAATCAGCAACCCCGAGGGAATGGAGCCAAGCAGATAGCCAACGACCAGCGCCAGGATAACTCGTAAGGCGAGCATGGTGATCTCTTCCTTTCACTATGGCAACGGATGACGCCCAACAGCGGCACCCATACGGCAGAGACCTCAGGTGAGGTTCAGCGCACCCGCTGCCGAGCCAAAGCTGGCGCACGATTACTCGGGGGACTGACCAGAGTTGATGGATTGTTCCAGGGCAGCGTAGCGCGCCTGCGCTTCTTCCAGCGTTTGGATGCCCAGTTCCTCCATATAGTCAATTAAGGTTTCCAGTTTCTCTAACTCATCGAGTTGGGCAAAGGACGCGGTATCTTCCTCGTCCTCGCCAAAGGCATCTTCAGTCTGTTCATCTATCGTCATGACCTGCTCCAATTCTGGTGTTGGCTCAAGGAGCCAGTAATTGTGTGTTGGGGTCCGGTGTCGACCAACTCAACCCGGTGTGCTCGCCCCAATCGATCAGTTTGGGCGGCGTTGCCGTCGCCGCAACGGGGACGATGTAGAGGCCCGTCCCCGCGCTCGCCTTGGTCACCAGCAGCGTGCCATCGTGCCAACGGACCCCACGCGCCACCAAGGCGATGCGCTGCCCGTCGCCGCTCCATGGCGACCCCGTGAGGGGATATGCCCCCATCACTGGAGCCCCCGTCGCGGCATCGGTGAAGGTCGCCAGCGGCGTCACCACCGTGTTCGCGAGGGTTGCCAGCGCCAATGTGGTGGCCGAGCGTGCCAGCACCGCCCGTCCGTCGGGCGACCACCACGCCACGGCCCCCACCCCAGCATCGGCCCACATCATAACAGGCGCGCCCGAGCTTGTGTAGACGCGCCACTGCCCTGCCCCATGCAGCAGAATGTGTGCCCCATCGGGCGACCAGGCAACGTTATCGAAGGTCCCGGTCAACAGGCGTTGCGTATGACCACTCAAATCTGTCAGCCACAGGGCAT
>JACDGC010000198.1:0-1896 GCA_013815535.1 Ktedonobacterales bacterium | reverse complement strand
GTGCCTGAGCGCGTGGCATATAAGATGGCGCGGTGGTGCGGCTGCCATAGTGGGCGAGCGATGGCGCCGCTGCCCAGCTGCGTGGCGACATCGCGCTGCACCACACGCGGCATGCCATCCGGCGTCGCCGTCACCAAAACCCCGGCGTCAGTAACATAGGCCAGTTGGCTGGCATCGGGCGCGCTCGTTGGCCAGAGTGTCCCCGTGGGCTGTGCAGCGGCGCTGGCGCTGGTGGCAATCGCCTTGCGCGCGATGGCATTGGGTTGGTCAGACTGCGACAGATACCAATCCAGCGAATCCCCCACACGCTCACGGTAAAAGAGGCGGTTGCCCGTGGCGTCCCACCAGGCATCGCCACGCGCTGGGATGGGCGATGGGCGCGTAATGGGAATGATATTCCCCCCATCAATCGAGACGACACCCAGCGCCGCCGCCACATCGGGCACCACCAGGGGATAGAACGGATCAGCGCTCGGCAGGGTGGTGACCGCCGCATAGCGCGCGACAAACTGGTGATGATCGGGCGACCAGGCAAAGCCCAGCACCTGCCCCGGCGACACCTGAAAAAGGCCGCTGCCATCTGGCTGCATGCGATAGAGGGCCCCCGCGCGGATGAAGGCGAGCGCCTCACCCCCGCTCTGGCCCGTGCCACATGAGGCCAAGCAGCAGGCCAGCACCAACAACACCAAGCCACCGAGCCAGCGCCCACGAATAGCCTTCGCACGCAGATGTGTCACCGGCGGCTCCTCTCGTTGCAAAGTGGCGTCGTTTCCCTGCCACATTGTAGCTGGCAACAGGGCAGGGATCAAGTGGCGCGCACCGCACGCCCCGCTAAGAAGCTGAGCAGCGCCAGACAAGTCGCCTTCACCGTCATGTCAGCAATGTCGCGGGTGGGGTCCACCTCCACGAAGTCGATGCCGACGATGCCATCGCTTTTGCCCAAGGCAAAGAGCGCGTCACACAGATCCGCCACATCCATGCCGCCGGGCGACGAAGCGGGGCAGCCCGGTGCCTGGGCACGGTCCAGCACATCCATATCCACCGTCACATAGATGCCGCCAGGTGCCTGGAAGGCCTGCGCCACCGCATCGAGCAGCACAGCCGCCATGCCACGCTGGCGCACATCGCGCATGGTGTGGATGCCGATGCCATGGTCGCGGGCCCAGTGGTCATATTCCTGGGCATTGGAAAAGCCATGGATGCCCACCTGCGCGACATGTTCGCCGCGAATCGCGCCCGCCTCGATGGCCCCGCGAATGGGGGTGCCATTGTTGAAGCCATGGTCGGTCACGCGCACGTCATGGTGGGCGTCGAATTGCACCACCCCCACCGTTTGCCCAAGCGAGCGCGCCCGCGCGAGCAACGCGGGCCGCGTGATGGAATGGTCACCCCCAAGCGTGATGACGAGTGGGCCGCTGGCAACAGGTGGCGCGTCGCCCTCGACGAAGGTGCCATAGAGCGCGCTCAGTGCGTCGGCGATGTGGCCATGGCTGACATGAGCGTCGAGCAGTTCCATGGCGATGTCACCCACGTCACACACGCGCAGGGCAGCCAGACTGACGGCATAATCAGAGTTATAGATGGAAAAGTCCAGCAGCACGCGCCGCACTTCGCGCGGCAGCAAAAACGCGCCGCTGTGCGAGAGGGACGTGCGCGAAAGCGGCGCGCCAACCAGCACGGCATCCAGCGTCGCCAGCTCATCCGCGCCATCCCACGGGCGCAGCCAATCCCCAGCGCGCGGGTTATGGGGGTCAGGAACAGTGGTGCGATACGTGGCCCCCGACGGGATGAGATGCGGAATTTCGACCATGCCAGACCACCTTTCTTGCGATTCAGCATATCATCTCGGCGGCCCTGCCTGGGTCGACCCACTGCGTGGCACACGATGTGCAGGGC
>JACDGC010000197.1 GCA_013815535.1 Ktedonobacterales bacterium | reverse complement strand
GGCTGACGTTGTCGGCCAACTGGCGCAGGTCGGCCAAGGCGGCTTGCTGGGCGGTCGATTGGGCCGAGTTCAAGGCCCCTTCAAGCTGGCCCAGCGCGTCGCGCACGCCGGAACGCACCTGATCCGCAGCCTGGTTGGCGATGCGAATCTGCTCGTTCAACTGGTCGTGCAGCGACTGGATGGTTGAGAGCAGGGCGGCGGCATCTTGGCGCGGCGGAATGGCGATTTCACTTTGGAACGAGCCGCTCGACTCTTCGCGCTCGACCTCTTGGCCATTGATGCTGTGGCTATAGGAGCTTTGGGACTGACCGACCATGAAGCCCAGATCACCCGTGTTTTGCTCGGTGAAGGGCGAGGCGGCGACAGCCACCGGGGAGGCATCGGCGGAGGCGCCCATGAGGAACGGCGCGGGGGGCACCAAGGGAGGGATCGCCGAACTGAAGGCGGGGATGGGGGCCGGCGCGGGGACGGGCGGCACAGACGAGCCACCGATGCGAATCGTTTCGACGGCGGGCTGGCCAGCAAACGAAGACGCGGGCGAGGCCAACGCACCTTCTTGGGCACCCGTGAACATCAGGTCGTGGTCACCAATGGTCAGTTTGTCGCCGTCCTTCAGGGGATGGGCATCATGGATCTCTGCGCCGTTGACCAAGGTGCCATTGCTGCTGCCCAAGTCGACCACCGTGACGACGTTGCCGTTGCGGCGGACGATGGCGTGGCGGCGCGACACCATCTGATCGTCATTGAGCACGATATCGCAGGTGGGTGCGCGACCAATGGCGATCTCTGCCGCTGTCAACACAAATTCATGAGATGCACCATCTGCGGTCTTCCAATTAAAGCGCGGTGGCTGTGACATAGGGGGCCTCGTTGTTTCTGAAAATGGAGTGGCTTGCGCCACATCAGCTGTCGAATCGGCGCGGTCATCCGTTGCGGGTTCGGCACCTTCTGCTGGCGCGTGCCCCCACGCGAATGGGGGAACGAAACCTGTGCTCAATCGTTGACCACAATGTAAACAAAAGCGATCGCCAGGCCGCACCGCACGGCCACAGTTTGGACAGTCTTGTGTCATAGATAGCCACCTCGCCCGTGATGAGTTTTGCGCCCATTCGTATCGCTGGCGGCATGCTATATGGTTTTCGTCGCCATTATAACACGATTTGCGCGTCTTGCAAGGCCCCTTTTTCGGTTGGCCGTGGGCATCCTAGCCCTTGGCCGTGTGTTCATCGGACTGGCGCGAGCGGAAGCGCATGCGAATGGCCGTGCCAGGGAAACTGAACTCGCGTCGCAACTGATTTTCGAGATACCGCTCATAGCCAAAATGGAGCAGATCGGCATCGTTGACGAAGATCACGAAGGTCGGTGGGTTGATCTCGGCCTGGGTCGCATACAGCACCTTCAACTGCCGCCCCTTGATCGCCGCCGGGGGGTGACGCAGCACGGCGTCACGGATCAATTCGTTCAACTGCGCGGTGGGCACCCGTTGCTGGCGCACGCTGGCGATCTCGATGGCCTGGTCCAGCAGGGTATCCACGTGGTAGCGGGTCTTGGCCGAGATGAACACCACGGAAGCGTAAGGGATGAACTTGAGGTCCTCCCGCACGCGTTCGCGGAACTCTTCGGCCTCGACGGGTGTGTCGCCGGGGGGGATCGGCAAGGTGGGATCAGCCTCGGCAGCAGCCAATTCACGCCGCTGCTCGCGGATGAGGTCCCATTTGTTGATGACCACCACCACGCCCTTGGCCTCCTCGTGGATGACCCCAGCGATATGAGTGTCTTGTGCTGTCACGCCTTCGGTTGCATCGATGATCAACATGGCCACGTCGCAGCGTTCGATGGCGCGCTCGCTCCGCAGCACCGCGTATTTTTCGATGCCAGGGTCGATCTTGCCGCGCCGCCGCACGCCCGCCGTATCGATCAAGATGACGTCGAGGCCACGATGGGTCACGGTCATGTCCAGGGCATCCCGGGTGGTGCCGGGGATTTCGCTGACGATGGCGCGATCCTGACCGATGATGCTGTTGAGCAGCGATGATTTGCCCACGTTAGGTCGCCCGACGATGGCGAACTTGGGCAAGTCGGTTTCGATTTCCGCGAACGCTTCGGGGGGGGGCAGCGCCTCGGTGATGGCGTCGAGCAGGTCCCCGGTGCCCACCCCCTGCCGCGACGACAGCGTGATGGGTTCGCCGATGCCGATGCTATAAAAATCGACGCTCTCACCACGGAGCTTGGCGTTGTCGGCCTTGTTGACCCCCAGAATGATGGGTTTCTTGGTGCGCCGCAGCATCTGAGCGATTTCGCTATCCGCTGCGGTCACGCCCGCCTGACCATCCACCAAAAAGATGATGACATCCGCTTCTTGCACGGCAAGCTGCGCTTGGGCACGAATGCGCCCCATCATGTCATCCGACGAATCCAACTCCAGGCCACCCGTGTCGATCAAGGTGAATTCGCGCCCGTTCCACACGGCGTCGCCATAGATGCGATCGCGTGTGGTGCCAGGCTCATCCTCCACAATGGCGAGGCGTTGGCCGATCATGCGGTTAAAAAACGTGGACTTCCCGACATTCGGTCGGCCCACGATGGCAACGAGTGGTTTCATGACGTGTGTTCCCCATATTCCCCTGTGACTCTCATATCCAAGATATCATATCACGTGAAAGGGGCAGACAGACGTGATATGATGGAAAGAATTGCTCGAAAACAGCGAGGTACCCACCATGCAAGAACTTACCAAAGCACATCGCTTCGTGCGCCTGATGACGATTTTCTGGAATGTCGTTTCCTATAGCTTGTTGACGCTCTTGGCAATCCACACGGTGACGACGCAGCCTACTTTATTACACACGTGGCGTGGCCTCGTCTTTGGCGTGCTTATTGGTGGCTATGGGGCCTGGTATTTGCTGGGCTATGGCTGGATGATGGGGCCACCCCGCGTCTGGCAAGGGGCCAGTTTGGGGCGACGCGCCCTCTATTGGCTGCCGCTCGCCCTCCTGCCGCTCGGATTGACCCTGATTGACATCGACTACGTCAACTTGGAATGGATCGCCATCGGCACAGGCATGAGTTTGTTGCTGCCCCCCTGGAACATCATCGGGGTGGCGGGGGCGTTGGTGCCCTTGGCCCTGAGTTGGGGCATCGTGCCACGCCACAACACCATCGATGCCTGGTTGCAATTCGCGCTGACGCTGCTCACCATCGTCATCTATTGCGCCGTCATCTATCTGCCCTTCATTCTGGTGACGCAGCGGTTCAAGCAAGCGCGCCTCTTCGCTGATTTGCAGACGGCGCACGCCGACCTGGCCGCCGCGCACACACGCCTGGCTGCCTCGGCTGCCGGAGAGCGTGAATTAGCCGTGCTGCGCGAACGCGAGCGACTGGCACGCGACATGCACGACACCCTGGGCCACGCGCTGGCCCTGACGACGGTGAAGCTGGAAGCGATTCGCCGCCTGACGCCACGCGACCCCGAACGCGCCACCCGCGAACTGGACGCGACGGAGGCCATCGTACGTGGGGCGATGGGTGAACTGCGGGCGACCCTGGCGGCCCTGCGGACCACGCCGTGCCTTGTCGACGAATTGCGACGGTTGGCGCTGGCGGCGGGGGAGCGCAGCGGCATGACCGTCGCCTGTGACCTTGACAGCGCCGAGAGCACCTGGCCCGAAGCCGTGCAAGCGGCCCTGGTGCGCGTCGGCGGCGAAGCCATTGCCAATGCGGAGCGCCATGCCCACGCCCAACAGCTGACCCTGGCACTTACCGATGACGCGGGCTGGGTCTGCCTGTGCATCACTGACGATGGCGTGGGGTTACCCGACCTGCCCACGACCCCTGACGGCGTCACCAGCCCACCAGGGCACTTTGGCCTGGCGGGCATGCGCGAGCGCGTGCGGGAACTGGGTGGGGCACTCCACATCACCACGCCAGTGGGCGGGGGAACGACCATCGCGGCACGCATCCCGCTGGAGGGCGCGGCGGTCCACGCGCCGCTCGCCACGCTGGCACAGGTGGGCTGAACGATGGCCGAACCAGAGATTCGTCTGCTCATCTGTGAAGATCAGCGCCTGATGCGCGAGAGCCTGCGCACGGTGCTGGATCTGGAGCCAGGGCTGCGCGTCATTGGCGAGGCAGCGACGGGCAGCGAGGGCGTCGCCCAGGCGTTGGCGTTGCGCCCTGACATCATCTTGATGGATATCAAAATGCCGCAGCGCAACGGCGTGGAAGCAACAGCGGCCATCACCACCAGCGTGCCCGACGCCCGCATCATCATCCTGACGACCTTTGACCACGATGAATATGTCTTCCAGGCGGTCGAGGCTGGCGCGATGGGCTATTTGCTCAAAGATGTACCCGCGTCGGAGTTGATCGACACCATCCGGCGCGTCCACGCGGGGGAGCGCTTCATCCAGCCCACCATCGCCACGCGCCTGCTGATGGCCTATCAACAACGCGGGCGCATGGGCAACGGCGGCGACCTGCCCGAAAAGCTGAGCGAACGCGAGATGGATGTGTTGCGCCTGTTGGCGGATGGCGCGAGCAACCGCGACATCGCTGAGCGGCTGGTGCTGGCTGAAGGCACGATCAAAAACCACGTCAGCAACATCTTGATGAAGCTGCACGCCGCCAACCGCACGCACGCCGCCACGCTGGCGCGTGAGCGCGGGTTGATTTAAGAAGAAGAGGTGGCTAATACGCCACCAGATGCCGCACGGCATCGATCAAGGTGGCCGCGTGGGGCAACACGGCGCGCTCTAGCTCTGGCGCGGCGGGGGTTGGCAGCGAACGAGCGCCGACGCGCAGCACCGGGCTGGCCAGGTCATCAAAGCACGTCTCGGCGATGAAGGCAGCGATCTCCGCGCCGAAACCGGCGAACCGCACCGCCTCGTGAAACACAACCGCACGGGTCGTCTTGTGAACGGAGGTGGCGATGGTGGCGAAGTCGAGCGGTTGCAGCGTGCGCACATCCACCACCTCGACTTGGATGCCATCTTCGGCGGCCAGCACCTCCGCCGCCGCGAGGGACTCTTTGACCATCGCGCCATAGGTGATGACGCTGGCATCCGTCCCGGCGCGGCACACGCTGGCCACGCCAAGTGGCACGATGTACTCTGCATCAGGCACCTCGCCAACGGGGTCGTGGTAGATGCGCTTGGGTTCGAGGAAGATGACGGGGTCGCCATCCCGGATCGCGGCCTTGATGAGGCCCTTCATGTCGGCGGGGGAAGAGGGGATGACGACTTTCAACCCTGGCACATGGGCAAAGAAGGCTTCGACGTTCTGGGTGTGGTCGGGGCCACCACCGCCGCCGCCATAGGGTGCGCGAATGACGATGGGGCAGGTCCACTCGCCCCCCGAACGATAGCGCAGCTTCGCGGCTTCATTCACGATCTGGTGCATCGCGCCGAGCAGATAGTCGGCAAAGCCAATCTCCGCGACTGGGCGCAGCCCGCCCATGGCCGCGCCGATGCTGATGCCGACGATGGCACCCTCGGCCAACGGCATATCCCACACGCGCGCTTCGCCAAATTCACGGCGCAGCCCCTGGGTGGCATTGAAGATGCCCCCAGCGGCGCCGATATCTTCACCCAGCAGCACCACGCGGGCGTCGCGGGCCATCTCTTCGCGCAGGCCTGCGCGCAGCGCCGCGATCATCGATTGTTCAGGCATCGTTGGCTATGCCTCCTTTCGGCTGGATGCACCAGAGTCGCTGAAAAGGTGCTCGGCCACGGTGGCTGGGTCGGGGGACGGCGCATTCACAGCCTCTTGCAGCGCGGCATCGATCATGATCCCCAAATCGGCCCGCAAGCGTTCGTCTTGCGCGTCGGTCAAGTCTTGCCGCGAAAGCAGGTAGCCACGCAACGCCAGGACCGGATCGCGCGGGTCGGGGGCATCGGTCGCCAGCCGAGGCACCACGACCTCGATCAAGGTTGGACCCTTGCCCGCTCGCGCATTGGCAAAGGCATCACGGGCGGTGGCGATCACGGCCAGCAGATCCGTCCCATCCACGATGACGCCGGGCATGCCATAGGCCGCCGCACGGTCGGCGACGTGTTGCACGGGCATTTGGGTGCCCTGCGGCGTGGAAAGCGCGATGCCGTTATTTTCACAGACGAAGATGACAGGCAGATGATGCAAGCCCGCGAAATTGAGCGCCTCGTGAAAATCGCCCTGGCTGGTAGCGCCTTCGCCAAAGAAGGTCAGCGCGACGGCGGCCTCACCGCGAATCCGCGCGGCGAAGGCAATGCCAGCGGCGTGCAACGTCTGGGTGCCCACCAACCCCGACGCGCTGATGACGTTGAGCGCGCGGCTGTTCCACTGGGCCGGACGCATGCGGCCATTGCTGATGGGGTCCGAACCACGACTGAGTTGATTGAGGAAGATCGCACGGGGCGGCATCCCCAGCGCCAACATGGCGGCGAGATCGCGATAATAGGGGAGGATGAAATCGGTGCCGATGCTGAGCGCGGCAATGCAGCCAATTTGCGCGGCCTCGTGGCCACGGCATGACGCACCACCACTGGCATAGCCACCCGCACGCAGATCGGCCAGGCGGTCATCAACCAGCCGAGCCAGCAACATCTGACGATACCAACGCAACAGATGCTCACGCGAGACATCCAGGCTCAGACGGCGGGCATCAATGCGCGCCCAGCGCAGCAGATCGTGGTCGGACTCTCGCACGCGGCGCTTGCTCCCTCTCGCCTAGCGGCGACCCAAAAATTGGCGTTCCGCGCCGCGAATGAGGGTATCGAGCGGGCCAGTGCCTTGGGCGACATCGTGCTCCAGCAAGCGCGCCAGATACATCCCCCCACGCGTGGCTTCGAGGACGACCAAGGTGAGCGCACTGGCATAGGCCACCACCACGCCAAACGCGGCAGCCAGGATGTGCGTGAGCGGCGTACCAGGGA
>JACDGC010000196.1 GCA_013815535.1 Ktedonobacterales bacterium | reverse complement strand
GTCGCCATCAGTTCAGGGGGCAGCGGCGCCGGGGCCTTCACTGCGGATGCTGAGGTCAATGGCGGCAGCACCGACACCGTCACGGACCACATCGACACCAGTGGCGTGCAGAATCCCGCGCCCGAGGCGGTCTATCAAAGCGAACGCTGGGGTGAGTTCACCTATCATCTCGGTGGCTTCACCGCGAACGGCACCTACACGGTGCGGCTCCATTTCGCTGAGACGTATTTCAAAAGCCCCGGCCAGCGCATCTTCAACGTCTTCATCAATGGCCAGCAGGTGCTGACGAACTTCGACATCGTCGCCGCCGTTGGTGCCCCCGACAAAGCCATCGTCCAGACCTTCACAACGACAGCGGACGGGAGCGGGATGATCACCATCGAATATCATAATGGTTCCCAAAACAACGCCAAGTCGAGCGGCATCGAAGTCTTCCCCGCTGGGTGATGTGATGGAAAGTACGGATGGCGCACCAGCCACACGACTCGCGCCCCCAGCCAAACGAGGCACGGCGGCGCTGCCACCTCGTCTCTCAGATTGGCTGCTGGCCCTCACCATTGGTGTGGGCTTCGCGACGGGCATCCTCAGCCTCATCAGTGGCGCGGCGTGGCAGTGGTTCATCTTTGCTGCGCATGGCATGGCGGGTCTGTGGCTGGCCGTGTTGCTGTGGGGCAAGCTACGGCGCGTGTGGCCACGCGTCATCCAACGCCACCGCTGGGACCACCACACCTGGGCCAGCCTCGCCACATTGGGGCTGGTCGGGGGCATGCTGGCGCTCGGCATCGGTTGGGCGATGGGCGGCGACCTCACCTTCCTCAGCTACAATCTGTTGGCGTGGCACATCATTCTGGCGCTGGCGCTGATGGCCTTCGTTTCACTGCATATGGTCACTCGCGCGAAACCACTGCGGGTGCGCGATGTGCGCGGGCGGCGGACGCTGCTGCGGGCAGGCGCGTTGGCGCTGGGGGGCATCGCCCTGTGGCCAGCGCAAGGCGTTGTCAATCAGACGCTGCACCTGCCAGGGGCAACGCGCCGCTTCACCGGATCGCGCGAGGCAGGCAGCTTGCAAGGGAACAACTTCCCCACGTCGAGTTGGGTGAGCGATCAGCCCCGCCCCATCGATAGTCTGGCGTGGCGGCTGCACGTGACGGGCGCGGTGCGGCGGCCCCAAACGCTGACCATGGCTGATCTCACGGCGACCGACACCCTGACCACCACGCTCGACTGCACGGGCGGCTTTTATAGCGTGCAGCAGTGGCACGGCACGCGCATCGGACGCATCCTGGCGGCAGCTCAACCAACGGAGGAGGCCCGCTTCGTCAGCTTCGTCTCGGTCACGGGCTACCGCTGGAGCCTGCCCTTGGCGGAAGCGCGCCAAGCCCTGCTGGCGACACAGGTGGGCGGCGAAACGTTGGCTCATAGCCACGGTGCCCCAGCACGGCTGGTGGCCCCAGGCCGCCGTGGCTTCGAGTGGGTCAAGTGGATCGTCGAGATTCGCGTACTCACCGCGCCCGATGCCGGGCAAATGCTCACCCTCTACACCAGCAGTTTCACACCAGCGGGCCAGGGTCAGTGAGGGCTGTCCGACGGAAGGTTACGCGCTGCCAGTGCAGCCACACCCACCGCCAGCAGCATCAGGGTGAACTGCACGGCCAGGCTGCCCCGCAACGCGGACGCGCCACCATGCGCCATGCTGATGATGACACCGCCCAATCCCGTGGCCAGCGCAAAGCTCAGCATCCCCGCCAGTTCCGTGGCGGAGGATGCTTCGCCCTCGTGCCCCGGCACTGCGGTGCCCAGCATCGTCAACGTCAGCGTGGTGTACGTGAGGCCCATCCCGAAACCGCCGACGCCCCAAGCAGGGATGACCAGCCAGACGGACACGGAAGGTTGCAGCACCAACAACACCAGCGCGATGCCCAAACCGATGCTCGCCAAGCCCGCCCATGCGACCGCGCGACGGCTGAAGCGCTGCACGCCGCGTTCCTGTGCCCTGGCCCCCACCGACCAACAGAGAGTCGAGGCCGTCAATGCCAACCCGGCAAAAGTCGCCGACTGCCCCCGCCCGTTTGTCAGCGCCAGCGGCACGAAGGAATCGACGCCAAAGAACGCCAGATGCAGCAGCGCCGTCAACGCGACCACGGCGGGTAGCCCCGCCGCCGCGCGCCAGGTGCCACGCGGCAGCAGGCGCGGCAACGTCACCACGAGCAGGCCCCCACCGCTGAGGCTGAGGAGCGCGACCAGCCAGGGCTGATGTTGCTGGGGCGCGGCTTGCAGGACCGTGACGCCACAGGCCAGCGCTATCGCCGCACCGATGCGCTGCCAGTCGCGCGGTGATGTATTCGCCGCTGGGGCGATGCGGCGCATCGGCACGACCGCGCTCGCTGCCGCCAGCACGACGAAGATCGCCAGCCCCAAAAAGATCCAGCGCCACCCCAGGCGTTCCGCGACCACGCCACCGATGCCTGGGCCAATGAGGCCCGGCACCACCCAGGCCGTCGCCAGCAGGGCGAGCATCCGGGGTTTATCCGCCTCGGGGTAGCCACGCCCGACGGCGACATAGGCCACGCTGACAATGGCCCCACTGCCCAACCCTTGTACGGCACGCCCGATGATGACCACGGCCATCGTGGGCGCGCTCCCCGCGATGAGCAGCCCCGCCACGAAAAGGACCGTCCCTGCCGCGAACGGCACGAACGATCCATAGCGGTCGGCCTCGCGTCCAGCGACGACGATGCCGATGAGATCGGTCAGTGCGAAGGCGCTAAAAGCCCAGCCATAGAGCGAGAGGCCCCCCAGTTCGCGCGCCGTCACTGGCAACGCCGTGGATACCGCCAACGCATCGAAGGCCGTCCCCGCGACCACCAAGAGTAGCCCCATCGTCAGGAAGCGCCGCTCCCCATGCCAGATGGTCCCCTTGGTCGTCACCGGGGTGCCCTTCGCATGTGTCGCCATGTTTTAGGCGGAAGGGTCGCTGGTGGGCGGGGTCGCGCTGGTTGCGTCGTCCTCGGGGACGAAGTTCAGCGAAACGGAATTGATGCAGAAGCGCTGCCCAGTCGGCGCGGGGCCATCATCAAAGACGTGCCCCAGATGCGCGCCACAGCGGGCACAGTGCACCTCGGTGCGCACCATCAGCCAACTGCCATCTTTGGTCTCGCCGACGGGGGCATCTGGCCGTGGCGCGAAGAAGCTGGGCCAGCCCGAATGCGACTCGAACTTCGTTTCAGAGTCGAAGAGGGGTGCGCCACAACCCGCGCAGGTGTAGGTGCCATCGGCATGGTTATCGACATAAGTGCCCGTAAAGGCCCGTTCGGTTCCATGCTTGCGCATCACTTGATATTGTTCGGGCGTCAGTTGCGCGCACCACTCTGCATCGGTTTTCTCGACCAACTCGGTCTTTTCCACGTCCATTGCTGTGTACTCCTTGGGATGAAAGACGCCTGTGCGTCCCTTAGATCATAGCAAAAAAAGTCGCTCTTGTGCTTGGACCGTGCTTGCTCATCCATGGTATTATAATTGCTGAGTCGTCCAACGAAAGTTTCCCCACGTGAGGTGAGGCGCATGGATGCGATGCACGCGAGGCCGCCGCTCATCGTCGGGCGCTATGAGATCATCACTCCCATCGCCAGCGGCGGCATGGCCACGGTCTATCGCGGATGGGACCACTTCATTGGCCGCTATGTCGCCATCAAAGCACTGCGCCCACCCGAAAACCCCACCGCTGACCCCCATGGCATCGAGCGCTTTCGCCGCGAAGCGCAAGCGGCGGCGAAGATCGCCCACCCCAATGTGGTGATCGTCTATGATTTCCTCGATGATGGCGACGAGCAATTCTTGATCATGGAATTCATAGATGGCATCAATCTGAAGCGTTTGATCACCCAGCGCGGGCCGCTGCCCATCGCCCGCACGCTGCACATCGCCGAGCAAATGTGTGCCGCGCTGGCCGCCGCCCACGCGCGGGGCCTCATCCACCGCGACATCAAGCCGCAGAATATCTTGCTCACCAGTGACGGGCGCGCCCGGCTCACCGACTTTGGCATCGTCCGCATGCTCGACGGCGACGCGCTGACGCGCAGCGGCATCGTGCTAGGCACCGCCGACTATCTTTCCCCCGAGCAGGCACGGGGCGACCGTCTGGGCGCGCAATCCGACCTCTATTCATTGGGCGTCGTCATCTTCGAGATGCTCACAGGCACGCCCCCCTTCGCAGGTGAAAAACCCGTGGATATCGCCATGCGCCACGCCACCGAGGCCATCCCCCTCATCACCACACGCAATCCGCACCTGCCCCGCGACCTAGAGGCCTTGGTGCGCCGCGCCGTCGAGCACGACCCCAAGAAGCGCTATCGCTCCGCCGTCATCATGGGCCGCGCCATCTCGGCCTATCGCCAAAAGCTGCTCCACCCCGCCGCGTTCATCCCCGCCGCCCTGCCCTCCGAATCGCTTGGGATCGCGCGGCCCGTCACCCCACGCACGCGACGCAAGCGGGGCGGCCTGTGGGGCTGGCTGACGCGTGCCAGCGGCGTCACCTCATGGAGGGAATGAAGAAGCGGGCACACCCAGTGTGTGCCCGCTCATCAGGTTCGCGCTGAGGCACGAATCTATTTGGGGTCCTTCAAGAAGAAGGCGACCCCCGCGAAGATCAAATAAAAGGCGAGCAACTGCACACCTTCCAGCCAGGTGCCCTCGCCGTCCTCGGTCACCAGATAAAAGAGGAACGCGGCCAAGGCAAAGACCGCCAACTCAATCGGCGTGAAGATCAACGCGAAGGGCTTGTCGGGGCTGAGGAAGAGGCTGGCGATGACGAAAATCGGTGCCGCTAGCAGTGCCACTTGAATCGCTGCACCCGCCGTGACCGCGACCGTGATCTCGGTGCGGCCACTGATGGCGCTGCGCAGCGCGCTCAGGTGCTCCGCAGCCGTCCCGATCAGCGGGATGATCACCAAACCAACAAAGATTTTCGTGAGATGCAGTTGACCTAACTGAAATGCCCCAAAAGCAATCGGCGCGTCACCATGGGTGAGTGATTCCGTCACCTGCACCAGCGGCTCACTGACCGTGACCGTCGCCACCAATGCCGCGACCAACCCCAAGATCGCGACGATGGGCGAGAGATTCGCCTCGTGCCCCTGTTCGCGGCGTGCCGCCGAAGCCGTCAGACGTTCTTGCGGCTGATCACGTTCGGCGCGATATTCCATAATCGGCGCGTTTTCAGCGTTCAGTTTGGGATTCTGGCGGAGAACCTTCCCGTGAGACTCGCGATATTCCAGATCGTTGAGATGAAAGATGTCATAGAGAAGATAGGCGACGTAGAGCAGCAGCAGCACCACGGAGGCAATGATGCTGACTTCTTTGCTCAACACCATGTCTTTCGCGGGTGTGGTGGATTCCGCAATGGCAGGCAACACCAGCGCGACAACCGCCAATGCGAGCAACTTCGAGTAATTGGTACCCGTCTCAGCACGGAACTGCTGCCGTTTGCCGCGCATCGTCCCGACGAAGAAAGCCAGACCCAGCACGAAAAGCGTGTTGGCAATGAGCGCACCTGCGATGGACGCCTGCACCACTTCTGTCAGCCCCTGGCTGAGCGCCAAAATACCCAGGATGATGAAGGCGGCATTGCCGAAGGTCGCCTCTAACAGGCCCCCGATGCGGTCGCCCACGCGATCCGCCAGCACGTCGGTAAACCCCGAGATGAGTCCAGCGAGCGGCACGATGGCCAGGGCCAGCAACAGAAAGGTGAGGCCACTGCCCCATTCCATCCGCTCACTGACCAAACCGATTGGCCCTGCCAGCAGCAGCAGATTGATAGGACGCAAGAGTATCCGCACGACAATGTATCCTTTCTATAAGGGAAGATTGTTCAGGGATGGTACACTTTGCCAAGATCAGCATGCTGATCTTGGCAAAGTGTACCATAAACAGATTCGCCATCCACAATGAAATAGCGCACAGGGTTACAGTCGCAGGTCGCCAGTAAAAGTGGCAGGCATGTACTGGGCGTGCGGACCCAGATGCTCGCTTTGCATGACAGCATATGCTATGATAAGAGCGAACATATGTTCTATGGAGGACGGCATGACACTCGATTCGATTCTGGTGTGCGCCACCAGCGACTATGAACTGAAGCGCTTGGTGAAAGAGGGCGGCGAGGTGTGGCAGCACGTGGGCCAACGGGGTGCGGGCAAGCTGCGCTGGCAGCACACCCTGGTGAAGGTGCCCATCAGTGCCGCGTTGCGCCTTGGCCTTGTCACCAATGGCCCAAAGATGAAAGCCACAGTGGGTGCCTAGCCGCCGCCGCTAGGGCAGCCGCGTCACATCCACACTCACCAGGCCGCTGGAAGGATACGTCCACCCCAATGCCGCATCCACGGCGGGGCTGAGGTCGATGCTGGCCTGGTTCAGGATGGGTGCGTCATTCGTGCCGTCGCGCAACCACGCGCCATGGTTGCCATTATAGCCACCGCTCAGGTTGCCTGGGCAAGTGATGCCATCTGGGTTGATGCTGGCCACAACCGTTTCGGCGCAGAGGGTGGGCAGTGCCGCTGGCCAAGCCGTGCCATCCGCGAAAGTGCCGCTCGGTGCGTACGCCCCCGCCGCAAAGAAGGGTAAGCCCGCATGCCCATACAGCAAATAATAGTAAAGACGGCGCAGGTTGCGGCCATTGGGGCAGATGCCATTGACCAGCGGATTGTGAGTGGCATCGCTGCGCACCAAGGCAACGGCGACGGGGCAGCCCGACGCGGGCGTGCCACTCGTGCCATTGGCGTCCCACCAATTGTCATCCTCATTCCAGGGGCCAACATCAGTGATGGGAACATCGGCAGCACTGGCCGTGTGGGCGGCGGTGCTGACCGTGACGGTCCAATGGGCCACGCGGCCACCCAGCCAATAATAGGGCTGGTAC
>JACDGC010000195.1 GCA_013815535.1 Ktedonobacterales bacterium | reverse complement strand
GGTATGGAGTCACTACCCTGGCTACCGCCGCCAGCCTCTATGCGGTGGCCTATCAGCTCGATCCGCTGCTGGCCAGCGTGCGGCGGTTTCCCGAAGGCGGGATCGTGTGGGGAGTGGTGGCTGTGGGGGCCGGGGTGCTCATGGGAGCGGCGGGCGCCGCATGGCACCGTCAGCTTCCTTGGTGGGACACCGGAGCGGTGGCCCTCCTCGCTGGGGTCGTGGTGTGCGAGGCGCGGGTGTCGGTGACGCTGTATCCGGCGGGCACGACGACGATTGGCCAGGGGTTCCGTGCCCTGGTCATTGGCAGTGAGCTGATGGGGGGACTGCTCCTGCCCTGGCTCTTGCTACGCTCCTGGACCACCCGTCTGCTCGGCGCGCTTCCGACCCTTGGCCTCGCGGTCCTTTTCCTGCGGTGAAGCGGCTCCTGCTCGGGGCAGCGACCTCCGCCACGCATCGCATCGGTGCCTGCCCGTACCGCCGAAGTCGAGGTCGTTCGCAAATCGTTTCAACACACCCTGGACTAATTCGTGCCGTTAAGCCTTCCTGGCCTCGTATCCACGACCGGCCAGCGCGCCAACGATCCGCGCCACCGACTCCTCAACGTGCGGCAGCATATCGGTGGGGCAGACGAAACGTGGTTATAGCCTCGCGGAACTTCCGCACATTTGATCTGGTGGTAAATGGTGATGACCATGACGCATTGTCACGGGAAAGCGTTTCATCTCTCGTAAAGAGCATGGTATTCCGCAAACGTAGGTCCGCCATGTCGCTCCACCCGCATGCTCCTGAACGCGTTCTTGAAGAGACGGCACGTATCGCACGCGCCGCCTTTCCTCAGAGCAACCTGTATACGCGTATCCGTGAAGCCTTCGACACGATCTATCACGATGAGGACTTCAGCACCCTCTTTCCCGAACGAGGCCGCCCCGCTGAATCACCCTGGCGACTGGCGTTGATCAGCGTCTTTCACTTTGTCGAAGCCCTCTCAGACCGGCAAGCCGCGGATGCCGTGCGTAGCCGCATTGACGGGAAGTTCGCCCTCAGCTTGGAGTTGACTGATCCTGGTTTCAACCACACCGTATTGAGCGAATTTCGGAGCCGCTTGGTGCAGGGAGCGGCAGAGACGCTGGTGCTTGACCTGCTGGTGCTCCAGGAGCGGGGATTGCTCAATGCGCGGGGGCGTCAGCGAACCGACTCGACCCCTGTCCTCGCGGCAGTCGTGCGATGAATCGCTTCGAGTTGGTGAACGAGATCATGCGAGCCACGCTCAATGTGCTGGCGACCGTTGCGCCCGACTGGCTGCGGGGGCACGCCCAGCCCGAATGGGTCGAGCGCTACGAGCGCCGCCCCGAAGATCAGCGCCTGCCCAGTCAGAAGGCGAAGCGGCAAGCCCAAGCGGACCTTATTGGTACCGATGGCATCTTACTGCTGAAGGCGCTCTCCACCGCTGATGCTCCCGCCTGGTTGCGGGAAGTGCCCATGGCGCAGGTGCTACAGCGCATGTGGATCCAGAACTTTGTGCCGACCGAGACTGATGGAGTGCGTTGGCGCACCACCGAGGATGGCTTGCCTCCCGTTGCTCAGTTCATCAGTTCTCCCTATGCGACCGAGGCCCACTATGCCAGCAAACAACGCACGACACGCTGGGTGGGCTACAAGGTGCCTCTCACAGAGACCTGCGAAGACACCGAGGCGGTGCCGCATCTGCTCACGCATGGGGAAACCACGTCGGGGCCGGTTGCCGATGGCGAGGTGACGCCGCGCATACACGCCGCCTTACAGCGGCGAGCGCTTTTGCCCACCATTCACCTCGTGGATATGGGATTTCTCGATGCCGATTTACTGGTTGCCAGTCAGCGCGACTATGGCGTCGATGTATTGGGACCAACACGGCGCGACTAGCGCTGGCAAGCGCGCGCTGCCGCCGGATTTGGCAGCGACCAGTTTCTGATCGACTGGACACCCACACGGCGACCTGTCCCTTGGGGCGCGCGAGCAGCGAATGGGTGCCGCATCGCGATGTACGCGGCAACGCCCCATGACCTTCCGTTTTGCCACCACCGACTGCGGCCCCTGTCCGGCACGCGCGCAATGCCCCCAATCCACGATGAAATACCCGCGCCGCGCGGTCACCGTTCGCCCCCTGAGCAATACTGCGCCCTCCAAGAACGTCGGCAGCAGGAAGGCACGGCAGAGTACGCACGCGAATATGCCCATCGAGCGGGAATTGCAGAGACGATTTCGCAAGGGGTACGGGCACTGGAGATGCGTGGTTCGCGCTCCAGTGCCCGAGCGCGTCCCCACCTGGGACACGTCCTCACGGCTGTGGCAATCAACCCGCTCCGTTGAGATGCGTGGCTTGCCAATGTTCCCCATGCGCGCACTCGTACCACGCGCTTCAAGCAGATCATGGCTCAGCCTCTTGTTGCTTGAAGCATTTATCTACCAGTATTAACAATACAGGGGTTCCACCTTCCGCTGGCGAGGTGTCGGGCGTGGCAAACGAATTGTTGGCCATGTTGAGGAGAGACAATGTTTCACCGAATGTGCTGCAGGAAATAGAGACCTCAGCGGAACCATCATTGGTGGTTGCTACTCCGTTTGTGGGCAAAGGGATGGAAATGGCGAAACCGCAACAGCCGTGCATACCATTTGAGAGCATGAATGCGTTGCGCTTCCAGACGCTGCATGGGGCTCGGCTCGCAGATCTGACCGACCGCCACGGGAAATGGGTGTGGCGCTCGCTGCTCAAAGAGGTACGCCGCGCCGAAACGATGGCTCTGGACAACCTCTCTGATGAGTAATACGAGCATAAGATAGACGGGGGCGGCGCTGGTATGCTGAGCGGATCAAGACCTTCAAGGCGCAGCGGGCCAAGGTTGATCCGGGGTCGTCGTGCGTCCGGTGAAGCCGCTGCCCCAGCGCAAACGGCGGGGCATTTGGTTCTTTGGGCAAGGGGGCTAAACCGCTGGCCACCTTCACACGGACCATGGCGCGAGTCGAGGATGGGTAATGCCACGTGACGTATCACTACATGGCTGGTGTGCGGCGGCAAGAGGGATATTAAAGGGAGGGATGACCAATCTCCGCACGCACAAAGGTAAGTTGGCATCTAGCCGTGCTCAATCGTGCCTTGAGCAGGAGAATGAACTCACTAAGTTCGGTATATCGTTGCTCACGCGACAACAGGAGAGAGGCGACCGTTCCTGGGGGGACAGGCGGAAGCGGAAGACCATTTTGGAGACGTTCATACCGGAGATAGGCGAGGTCGAGGGTGTGTTCCCAATGCGTTATTTGATGCACCAAGCGAACCTCTTCAGCAAGCAGGACCGCGAAGGGGGGAGGGGTATTACTGGATAACATGGGTGACACCTCCGTGATCTCATCGGTTAGGGAAGCGCGTAACATGAGGGAGGAATGTCCTTGAAACGGGCCGTATAGGTCGTGGCTCTAGCGCAAATGGGCTTCCGTGCGGGGTGGAGACACAAGCCAGGGTTCATACCGCGCTGCTCGCGCATTTGGAATGGGAACACCGCTATCTCGACCGTCGCCAGTGCTCCATCACCCATACCCCCTACAAGAAGTCACCGAAACGGATCAGATGGTTCTGGCGTTTCGATCTGTTTGGGAAGGATCCAGTTTCGTGGAGAGTTGAAACGTGGACGACCAGGTGCCTATCGGCTCAAAAGCAACAGGGCTGACATACCCGAGTGACGAGTGATGACACAAGCAGTGGTACCAGACTTCAATGAACGCGAAGATGGCATGACGCGCCTGAGCGCATGATGCTCACGAGCCCCCACTAACTATCCTACCTTCCTTTATCGCCCCCTTCAAGCTCATGCGTGAATATTCTGTATGAAGTTTCTCGTGTCCACTAAAGTGGCTCAAGCCCAGTTTTCTGACTGAGGGTACTAGCGAGGACATGTAAGTAGGCAAGGGTGCAGTGCTGATGTCGTAGGGCCTCCCGCTGGAGTTCCTCGTGGTTGTGAATAGCCCGCGCCAAGGAATAGAGCAAATCTTGAAGCGGGGAAGGATGAAGAAGGGCTTCATCCAAGGCTTGTTTTCGTAGCTGAGCGAGGGTGAGGAGATCGCCTTGAAGAAGGGCGAGGCGAGCAGCTTGATACAACTTAAGCAGGATGGAAGGGTTGGGCATCGCACTGTCCTTTCTCATCGTGAGAAGCCGTGTGAAGAAGCGATATCTTGTCGCACTTTTTGCGCCAACGAGCAAGGGCGGGAGGATATTTTGGCGTTGTCAGGATGTCAGAGGGAGTGTCCCCTTACCCGTCATTGGTTGCCTTGGTACGCGTGCATGTTGGTCGCTCGATCTTCCCCCTGCGACTTCGGCCCCCGCGCGAAGCGTCTGCCCCGTCGGTTCGGATGCGTCACACCACGGGAGGGGGAGACTCTGGGAAGGGAGCCACAGCGGACTTGACAGAGGCCCCGTGGGTACGGACAGAATACCCGAAAAAGGGTCCCCAGCTGATTTGGTGTGACGGCTTGCTGTAGTGGACAAGTCGAAGGACAAATCAACCACTTAAAAATGCGCAAGCGGCAAATGTAGATAAGGCATGGATGTGGAGGGTGCGGGCAATTTTGAAGAGGATCGCACGTGACACGGGATAAAGGGGCAAGAGAAGGGGCAGATATTTATTGCCATGATACTCGATCAGCGTTTGACACTCGGCACGGACAGCGGCGAGGCCGCCCACTTCATCGAGATGTATGCGCAACAAACCAAATCTCCTTATGCGTCGGCGTGAAGATCTCACTGAGTTCTTTGGCAGTATAGGTTCGTTGAAAACGGCGATAGACAGTGCGCTCGAGAGCAGTCATCATCAGGAACTCATTTCTACTTGCAAGCTGGGAAAATGAGATTGTCGTTGGTCTCCCTGGTGTATATCAGACAAGCAACCAGTAAATCTACCGAGAGGAATGAAACGCGCCGCTTTGAGGTTCTCCGGTTCTCCTTGACGTTTAACATCCATCGTTCTCTGCTTCAACCGCGCTCGCTCATCCCCATCCTGGAGGCGCTCCAGCAAGAGCATCTAGGGCACAACCAAGCACGTTTTGACGCTGTGACGCAGTTGCATCAGCAGATTGCTGAGCAATTGGGGATGTCGGCCCGCACGGTGCGCCGTTGGCTCAAGCGCGGGATCTGCCCCGACGGGCAGCGCCGTCGCCGTCGTTCGCGCACCTTCAACCCGCATGAAGCCTACGTGCAAGAACGATGGAGGCAGGGGTACCGTGATATCAAGCAACCGATTCGGGAGGTACAGCAACGGGGCTTCACTGGATGTCAGCGCACGGTATATCGCTTGGTAGAACCGATACAACAATTCCCCTCGCCTCCCGCCTCAATTGACCGTGATCTGACGGTGCGTCAGGTGAAATGGCTGCTGGTTCAACCGCAGGCACAGCTTTCGATCTGCCAGCAGCGTCTCGTCTAGGATCTGTGTGCGGCCCATCCTGATGTACAGACCCTCTACGATGTGGTGCAATCCTTTGGCGAGCTTGTCCGCCGACGGAAAGGCTGGCGGTTGTCGGAGTGGCAGCAGATGGCTCATGCGAGTGGGTTGCCAGAAGTCGCCCGCTTTGCCAAGGGTCTGGACCGCGACCGGGCGGTGGTGGTCGCTGGGCTGACCCATCCCGGTGCCAACGGTGACCGGCGAGCTACTCGTGCCATGGATGGATGAACACGGGGTTTCATCATTGGCGGCCCTGATCCCATTTCTTCCTGGCGAACATCCACCTCAGGGTGATGTGATCAATGCCACTCAAGGGGGCGTAGCTCTGGCACAACTTGATGGGATCCTGGCTTCCATCACGCTTCCTACGCCTGCCGCCATCACGCCGTATGGCGATCTCGCTCATTGCCACCCGTTGATTCCCGATCCCTTGCTCGCCCTGACCAAGTTGCCGGGATCCCCCACGGAAATCGCCCCCATCCGCGCCCTCGTTGAACAGGTCATTGCAGATGTGCCTTTGCTCTACTCGACCCTGCCGCAGCAGATTATTCACGGCGATTTCGCGATCAGCAATTTTTTAATGAGCAACGGGCAAATCACGGCGATCCTGGATTTTGACCTCGCTGGTCGGGATCTGCGGGCGTTGGACTTGGTAGTGGCATTGAGCTGGTGGCCCTTGGAGCGCTTCGCTACGGGGAATGAGTGGCCGATTCTGGATGCCTTGGGACACGCTTATCTGGCCCATGCCTCCCTCACCGCGAGCGAACTGAGCGCCATACCACGCTTGATGCGCTTGCGAGATATTACCTCATTGGTACATCGATTGGGTCGCTATCTGGCTGGTCAGGAGAGTGAGCAACCCATGCAAGTACGGATGCAGCATTCGCTCTGGCGTGAGGGCTGGTTACATCACCATGAGGAACGCCTCCAAACGATGACCCTCGCATGGCTTCAGTAAGGTGAATGGCTGTTCATCCCCTACAACCGATCTGTGATCACCGAGAGTGCGGAACAACCGGACACGCTGTCACAAGAAAGCAACCATGATACAGCTTGACCCCAGGCGTAAAGCCAAATCACAACGAACTTGCGGCCAAGAATTGCGTCATGATTCGGTTCTCCCGCAGAAATGTTGTGTCGCCTTGGTTATTGAAGCAGTATCCCCTGCTAAAACAAGATGGATCGGGGCATCGCCAACTTACGGAGAAGCACCATATCACGAAACAGCAAGCCGCCACAACAAACCTGCGGGAGAGCCAAATTCTAGGACATCGTACTCAAGATGAGGATGAGCAGACATCTATGATTGTGGTTAATTGAAAGATTAGCAGACAAAATAAACCGCGATTGGAGCTTTACTGTCTGCTAATGGGGGTCTTGGGAGAATTCCGTTCCGTTTGCAATCGAAAGGGGCCAGCGGGAATGATGTGATGCACGATCAGCTCATCCTCAGTAACGACAATGCGATCCACGACCAATTGTAGCACCTGC
>JACDGC010000194.1:2736-6971 GCA_013815535.1 Ktedonobacterales bacterium | reverse complement strand
CAGGCGAAACCGATCATCATGCCTTGGTCGCCCGCGCCGATTTTTTCCAATTCATCATCGGTCAACTTATCGCGGTGCTCGCTCGACGTGTTGACGCCCTGCGCGATGTCGGGCGACTGCTGGCCGATCGCCGTGGTCACGCCGCAGGTGCGATAGTCGAACCCCATGCGGGCGTCGGTATACCCAATCTTTTTCACCGTCTCGCGCACGATGCCGGGAATGTCGACATACGCCTCAGTGGTGATCTCCCCCGCGACGAGGATCAAGCCCGTGGTGGTGGCCGTCTCACACGCGACACGGCTCATGGGATCTTGCTTCAGCAGCGCATCCAGCACGCCATCGCTGATTTGGTCGCAGAGTTTGTCAGGGTGGCCCTCGGTGACGGACTCGCTGGTAAAGAAGGTCTTGGCCGTGTTCATGAAACTGGTCATGGTTGATGTTCCTTGAATGAGGATGATGAACGGTGGGCTGGGGATGGCCCCGCCCCATCTGCGGAGGGAGAGGAGTGCTCAGACGAAGACAGCGTTGCTCAGCGAACCTGTCGCCCTTCGCTGAGCTGATCACGCGCTGGTCGCCCCCACTCCATCTGCAGATGGAGTGGGGGCTGGGGCCAAGCTACGTTCCGGCTTCCCACGATGAGAGATACTTGCGCTGCACTTCGGTCAGGTGGTCGATGGAGTGGCCCATCGATTTCAGTTTCAGATAGGCGATCTCGCGGTCTACATCCACCGGCAGTTTCAGCACCTGCGGCGTGAATTCCCCCCGGTGCTTCAGCATATACTCGGCAGCCAGGGCCTGGTTGGCGAAGCTCATATCCATCACGCTGGCCGGGTGGCCCTCGGCGGCGGAAAGGTTCACCAAGCGACCTTCAGCCAGCAAGAAGACCGTCTTGCCGTTGCGCAGGTGATAGCCTTCCACGAAGTCGCGCGCGGTGAAGTGCCCCGTTGAGAGGTCCTGCAACGCCGCCACATTGATTTCGTCGTTGAAGTGGCCAGAGTTCGCGATGATCGCGCTATCTTTCAGGTGCTCGATGTGGTGCCGGTCGATCACGTCCTTATCACCTGTGACGGTGATGAAGATGTCGCCGATGGGGGCCGCATCCAGCATCGGCATCACGCGGAAGCCATCCATCACGGCCTCGATGGCGCGGATGGGGTCCACCTCGGTGACGATGACGTTCGCGCCCATGCCGCGTGCGCGTGAAGCCACGCCCTTGCCACACCAGCCATAGCCCGCCACCACGACGTTGCGCCCCGCGATGAGGATGTTGGTGCTGCGGATGATCGCGTCCAGCGTGCTCTGGCCCGTGCCATAGCGGTTGTCGAAGAGGTGCTTCGTGTCAGATTCATTGACCGCCAGCACTGGGAAGCGCAGCGCGCCATCGCGCACCATGTTGTGCAGGCGAATGACGCCCGTGGTCGTCTCTTCCAACCCGCCAATGACACCCTCGATCAGGTCTGGGCGGTCTTTGTGCATCGTGTTGACCAGATCGCACCCATCATCCATCGTCATCTGGGGCTTGTGGTCCAGCGCGGCGTGGATGTGCCGATAATACGTCGTCTCATCCTCGGCCTTGATGGCGAAGGTGGGGATGCCCTCATTCACCACCAGCGACGCCGCCACGTCATCCTGCGTGGAAAGGGGATTGCTGGCGCACAGCACCAGATCCGCCCCGCCCGCCTTCAGCGTGATGGCCAGGTTCGCCGTCTCGGTGGTGATGTGCAAGCACCCCGAAATGCGGATGCCCTCCAGCGGGCGCTCTTTCAAGAAGCGCTCGCGGATCAGCCGCAGCACCGGCATATCCCTCGCGGCCCAGTCGATGCGCTGTTTGCCACGCGATGCCAGCTCAATTGCCTTGACATCGCCATTCGTGGAAATCATCGGGGGTGATACTCCTCTATCGTCGTTTTCAAGTTGTCTTACGTGGATGTGCACGCCATTCGCGGCCAATCCTGGTTACGCCCCACCATCGATGTGCGTATACGAGACGAGTTGATTATAGCGCGCATCCAGGTCGGTTCGCGTCAGCGAGGCGAAGCGTTCCACCCCAAATGCCTCACAGGCGAACGCGCCCATGATGTTGCCGTGCAGCAACGCCCGCCGATAATCGACCGCGCCCAGTTCGCGTTTGTTCGCCAGCGCTGCCGCCAGCGAACCCAAGAAACCGCCCGCGAAGGAATCGCCCGCGCCGGTGGGGTCGCGCACCTCATCCAAGGGAAAGGCGGGGGCCGCGAAGTAGGTGCCATCTCGGCCCAGCAACAGCGCGCCATAACTGCCCAATTTGATCACCAGAAACTTCGGGCCCATGTTCATCACGCGCTGTGCCGCCGCTCGCAGATTGGCGATCCCCGCGAACTCGCGCAACTCATCTTCGGCCATGAAGACCATATCGACCATTCCCAGCACCCGCGTCAGGTCATCGCGGGCACTGCTGATCCAAAAGTTCATCGTGTCCAGCGCCACCAGGCGCGCGTTGGGGGCCTGCTCGATCACCTGCATCTGCACGCTGGGCTGCAAATTCGCCAAGAAAAGAATCGCGGCGTCACGATAGGCCCCCGGCATCTTGGGCTGGAAATCCGCCAGCACGCCCAACTCCGTGAAGAGCGTGTCACGCGTGTTGAAATCCATGTGGTAGCGCCCGCCCCAACGGAAGTTTGGCCCCTGCCCCTGCTCGATGCCCGTCAGGTCGATGCGGTCGCCCCGCAAGGGATCGAGGCTGTGCGCGGGCAGGTCTTCCCCCACCACAGCGATCAAGTTGACCGGCTCATAGTTGGCGGCGGCCAGCGCGAAATACGCTGCCGAGCCGCCTAAGGTGCGCTCGACGCGCCCAAACGGTGTTTCGATATCATCAATGCCAATGGTGCCAACAACGGTGATGCTCACCGGAATGGTGTCTCCTTTCACCTTGCCTCGTCATTGCGGTGCCCATGCCTGCTCAATGGTGATCTTGGATAGTACGAAGGTCAGGGGCGGGCTTGCGCCTTTGCTCCCAACGATGTACGCTCTTCGCATCGCGACGGCACCACAACCACGCAAAAAACGGCTTCCCTCCTAAACATCATGAGAGAAGCCGCATCGCACACGTTGCCGTACCGACGCTCATCTCTCAGCAACCGCACGGATTGCTGTAGGAGTTAGCACCATCACGGACGGCGGGCCGTTCGCTGGTTGCCGGGTTTCATAGGGCCTATCCCTCAACCCGTCTTGATGAGCAAGATCGCCCTTGTGGGGCGGAATTATGCAATTGTCAACAAGATGATAGCACATGCCGCGCGGACGCGCAACCATTGGGGCTAGCGTCTAGGCAAGATGAACGATCTATGGTACGCTCTCGCCATGTCGCAACGGGGCAGGGAACGCGTGCAACGGGGCAAGCGTTACCATGATGTTTCTATTCCGTTCCATCTAACGAGGAAGGCATGGATTCCATGCCGTCTCAGCCAGCAGCTTGAGGCAACGTTTGATGGAATGGCGGCGGAAGCAGCCACGGTCTATCGAAGGGGCACAGGTCGCATGGCTATGGCAGAGGTCGAGAATACGTGGTCCTTTGAGCGGATCTACGATGAATTCAAGACCCCCATCTACAACTTTATCTATCATCTTGTGGGCAACCGCGAACAAGCCGATGATCTGACGCAAGACACCTTCCTGAAAGCGTTTCGCGCGCTGCCAAAGATGGATGCGTCGCTCAAGCTCTCGGCTTGGCTCTATCGCATTGCGACGAATACCGCGTATGATGCGCTGCGTCGCCGCAAATTGATCGTCTGGATGCCGTGGCAAGAACTGGACCACGAACCTGCCGATCTGGAGAGCGCGGACCCCCAAGAGACCATCGAGACGACCGAATTGGTACGCCAGGCGCTCCGTCTGATGCCACCGACGTATCGTGCGGCGCTGCTGCTTTACACGCAGCAGGGCTTCACCTACGCCGAAATCTCCCAGACGCTCGGCATCGCCGAGAGCGGTGTGAAGATGTACCTCTCGCGGGCGCGCCATTCCTTCCGCGAACACTATCGCGATTTGGATTCTGGTCAGCCCAACCCCCCCAAGGGGACGTCCCGGTAAGTCACAGGTCAGCTAAGGAGGCGGCAACAGCGGATGCCTCCCTCACGGGGGAACGCAGCGCCACGCCGATGGCGATATGGTCAATTGCGATCAGGTGCAAGAACATCTCAGCGCCTACCACGATGGCATGCTCGACGCTGCCACTGCTGACGTGGTGCGCGCGCCCCTCG
>JACDGC010000194.1:0-2726 GCA_013815535.1 Ktedonobacterales bacterium | reverse complement strand
CCGTTGCCCCACGATCCTGGCCGACTACGCGCGGCTAGACCGCATCTTGGCTCAGGCGCCCCCCATCAGCCCCAGCCCGAAGCTGCGCGAGCGCATCTTCACCTCGCCCGAGTTCCGCGAGATCGTCGCGGGCCAGCGGCTGGGTGCCGCGCCAAAGACGCCCTCCGTTCCCCTCAAGCTGCCCCCGCGTGCGCGCCTTGGCCCCCAGGCCGCGCGCGTGTGGTTGCCCGTCATCCTTCTCATCGTCCTGCTGACGGGCACGACCGCCGTCATCTCCAAAATCCTGGCCAGCCGCGCCACCGGGCCGGCCTATGCCACCTGCCCCACCCTCAGCGGTGGCCAACGGCTCGTCTATCGATCGGGCGACACGCTCTATAGCAATGACGCCCCGCTCATCTGCGAACCCAAAGCGCAAGCTGGTCTGTGGCAGGTCAGCCCTGACGGCCATTGGGTCGCGTATCTGAACGACCGCACTCACACCCTGCGCCTCGTTCGCGCCAATGCCACCCAAGACCACCAGATCACCCTCAGCGCCGGGGCCGTGCAGTCGCTCACGTGGTCTCCTGATGGCCAGCACCTCTATTTCGCGCAGACAACCCCGTCAGCCCCAGATGGTGTCACGTTCTGGTCGGTTGATGTCACTGCCAAGCAGCCGCAACGCATCGCGGTCATCGACACCCCCAAGCTTGACGAGCAAGCCGCCATCCAGGCAGATACGGTCGCTCTCGCTGGTCAGCCTGCCGTTTCGCCCGATGGGCGCACCCTGGCGGTGCCACTCAAACGCTCGTCTGGGGTCTATACCCTTGCCATCCTCCCCACGAATCCGCAAGCTGCTGCTACGCTGACGCATATCCCCAATTTCCCCAGCCGTGACTCCATCGATGCATTGGGGTGGACATCTGGCAGTCAACCAGTGCTCACATGGCTGGCTGGCATCCGCAGCGGGGACGCCCTCTTTCAGAGCCTCCCCCACAGCGATGGTTTGTCTGGCTTGAAGATCGTCAACCTCGCCCTGCTGGGTGACATCACCGCTGCCGCCTTGAATCCTGTCAGCGGCCAATGGGCCGTGGCCGGCGTCAACGGCATCGTCACTGCCGTGGATGTGCGCACGGGCGCCCAGACCCCGCTCGCCCAAATCGGCGCGGTCACGGCCCTCGTCCCCTCACCCGATGGCAAGCAGTGGCTTGTCAGCAGCGGCCACACCCTCTGGTTGCTCACCACCGTTGGCCTCAACAAGCTCACCAGTGCCCTTGATGCCCCACCCCCCGTGTGGAGTGGCACCACCATCGCCTTCGTCTCGGCGGGCAAGGTCCAGCTTGCGCAATTGCAGGCTGGCCCCATCACCAAGCAAGTTGCCGATGCCACTGGTGTTGGCACCATTGGGGGCCTCGCTTGGTCGCCCAATGGCGGCGCGCTAGCCATTTGGGGCAGCACGGGCACCGCCATTGTTTCGTCCGACGGGCAGCAACTCTCCCTGGTTGAGCGGGTCGCCAGCAGCCCGCCCCACTGGACGGCCTAGGGCCACCGCTCGCTCAATCCCCCACGCCCATGCGAAAGACCGGCCCCACTGGCCCAAAGGGAAGGGATGCCCCCGGTGGCAGCAAGAAGGCATGCTCGCGCCGCAGATGCACCCGGTCGCATAACCCATCGGTGATGATGAGGATCGGGGCGGTCGCCGGGAAATCCTCGGCGTTCTGCAACAGATCGATGCCCGGTTGCAGCACCGTGCCGCCCCTGCCGCGCACTCGCACCCGCTCCGCGATGGCTTCGGGGGGCAGATAGCCCGCGTCATACGCCGCTGCATCGCAAAAGATCACCCGCGCCGCTGGCACTTCCCGCGCCAGGGCATAGCTGGCGATGGCCCCCAGCGCCCGCGCCAACACTGCTCGCTCCATTGAACCAGAGGTATCCAGCACCACCCCAAAGGTGCGCGCCTCCACGCGCTGCTCTGCCGCAACGTAGCGCGGTCGCGGGATGTCGGGCGTCGCGCCTTGGCGACGGCTGGGCCGAAAGTACGTCCGCGTTTTTTCCAGCGGCGGAAAATAATGGTCGAACCAGCGTGCTAATTCCACATCCCACGGGATCGGCGGCTGAGCCAAGGCCGCGATCTCTTCCACCAAACCTGCGGGCACAAGGCCGCGCCCGTTGGCTTGATGATAGGTCAGCCCTTGCCCCAGCGCCCGGCGATAAAACTCATCCAGGGCTACGCCGTCGCCGTTGGCCCACCATTCCGGCGTGCGTCCGTCGATGATGTCGCCCATCCCCTGGCCGCGAAAGGTCGTCAGCTTGCGCAGCGTCCGCAGGTCGCCCACGATGCGGTCATACACCGCTTCAGCCGACAGCCCCTTCAGTTCCACATCATACAGCGCCCCAAAGCGGGGGAGCACCCCCACATCCATCTCGATCAGCCACTGGTTGATCACATAGTCGCACGCCACATTCCAGAGGAAGGGATCACGCCCCTGGCGTCGTTCGCCATGGCGCAGCCCCGCGTGCAACATCTCGTGGGCCAGCACGAAGCGACACTCCATCTCACTCATCGCGATAGTGGGGTTGAGGTAGATCTCACGCAGACTCTCATCCACCGCCGCCACTTTGATGTCCATCGCCTGACAGATCTTTGCGTCCTCCACCAGTTGAAAGGCGGTCGCTAGCGCCCCCAAGAGCGGATAGCTGCTGATGACCCAGGCTCGGGCGCGTTGGGCATTGCTCGACAGTCGGCGGGG
>JACDGC010000193.1 GCA_013815535.1 Ktedonobacterales bacterium | reverse complement strand
GGCACAGGTATGCCAGCTTCATGGCACAGGTATTCGACCACCCCAACGCACAGGAGCAACCACTCATCATCCTTTAGGGGAACAACCTATCCAAGGTATCTGTGATCCCATTTGCCGCTTGAATACCTTGCTCGATGTAGCGATCCACAACTGCTGTGCCAAAGTCTGTGATGTTCCATGCAATGCCTGGCTGAGCACGCGAATATCGACAGTATCTTGCAGTCGACTGGCGCGCAATTTCAGGGCGAGCATATAGTCGGCGGTTGGCCATCGACACAACAGAAAATCTGCATGATAATGTCTTCAGGGGTCTCGGGGGTGCTTGGGGAAACAGATGTAAGAGACGTGAATCTGTTTCCCCAAGCAGCAGTGGCGAAAGTGAATGGTCAGGAGGATCTTATTATGCTCACCCCTCAAATTCCCACGCATTTCGTCGCATTCATCGAACATATGCATGCAGAGGCTGGGCGCGCTTGGCTCATGCGCTTGCCGCAGATCCTCACTCACTGTGCCGCACGGTGGAATCTGACTTTGGGTCAGCCTTTTCCGAATCTGACCTATCATTTTGTGCTGTCAGCAACACGACCAGATGGGCAGCCTGTGGTGCTGAAAATCTGCGCTCCCACCAAAGAATATGCCGAAGAAGCCGCTGCTATTGGCCATTTCGGCGGCCATGGGATGGCGCAACTGCTCGACACCGACGCGGATGAGGAAGCCCTCTTGCTAGAACGCCTGATGCCGGGTACTACGCTCCGTCCCCTTGCGGATATCGCTGATGACGCGGCGACACGCATCGCCGCAGGTGTGATGCGTCAACTATGGCGCCCAGTCATCAGCGACTTCCCCTTCCCTACCATCCAACAATGGCGCGAAGGTTTGACGCACTTACGTGATTACTATGGTGGCGGCACAGGTCCTTTTTCCCCCACGCTCGTTGATGCGGCGGAGAGCATCTATGCCGACTTCACAGCCTCACTTGCACCACTCGTGTTGCTGCACGGCGATCTACATCATGACAACATCCTAGCGGCAGAGCGGGCACCCTGGCTGGCCATCGATCCCAAAGGTCTGGTGGGTGAACCTGCTTATGAGGTTGGGGCGTTTCTCTACAATCCGCAGGATATCAGACAACGCGCTGAACTCCCCCGCATCTTAGCCCGTCGTCTCGATATTTTGGCAGAGGAATTGGCTATCGACCGCGCTCGACTCCACGGTTGGGGACTGTATACCGCCCTCCTCAGCTCTTGGTGGGACGTTGAAGATCTTGGCCACATTGGCGAAGATTCCTTGCGTTGCGCCGAAGTCCTTGCGTCTTTGCCAGGTCTTCCCTAGTCGGGAGTGACCAACGTCACGGGGAGAAGAATCGAGCAGCCGAGTAAGGATGCTGGCGCTGCTGGCGCTTGGCGAGTTGCCGACGATTCCAGGCATACACCCAGAACTGGATGGCATGATGCAGGCGTTGAGGGAGCGTGCGAAGCACCGTGAAGCGATGCAGGGAGAGCGTTGGCTGCCCGAGGTTTTATGACCGGCTTTCACTTGTCCCTCGGTCTGGGCACACTCTGAGCATTTCATTCGACGATGCCACGACATCACCGCTCTTCTTGCCACTCCGCGCAATGCAGTAATATTTGCAATTTATCACTCGTGTGCTATACTACTTAATGAATGGAGAGATGGCAGAGTGGTTGAATGCGACCGTCTTGAAAACGGTTGATGGAAACATCCGGGGGTTCGAATCCCTCTCTCTCCGCCCCTGGCCCCGCCTCATGCCGTAGCCTCTTTTGGAGCTACGGCATCGCGCTTTGTATGGGGGAGGAGTGCCGCTGTAGTGCATGGTCCAACAGCGGCACTCCCCCTCAACCCTGGATCTTCTCAACAATGTCAAGACGGTCGGACCGGGGACGCCCATGGGATGAAAAGTTTAATGTATGGTTAAAGAGAGCAAGCACTCTCGCGAGGTGGTTGCTCTCTTTGTGTGCGTTGGGGAATATCAGGCTGCCACGAAGATGTGTTCTGTAAACGAGTAGTCATACAAGGCCAGTGACAAAGACTATCCCTAAAAAATAGTTACTATCCGTATCAACACGTCACCTATACCGTCTGAGGATTTCTTCGAATTTTCTCCTAAAAAAGCCCCCACCCCCATCGTGCGATGAGAGCGGGGGCGATTATTGTTACTTGCCCTAGTCGTCGCCGAAGGGGGCAAAGTCACCAAAGGTCATCGGATCGTAGTCGTTGCCGCTGGGGGCGGCCTCCGCGACGCGCTGCTGGTTGCGGGCAGCAGCCAGTTCGCGGCGACGCTCGAAACCCGTGCCAGCGGGAATGAGTTTGCCGATGATGACGTTCTCTTTCAGGCCCAACAGGTGATCCGTCGCGCCATTGATGGCGGCTTCAGTCAGCACGCGGGTCGTCTCTTGGAAGCTCGCCGCCGCCAAGAAACTCTCGGTGTTGAGCGAGGCTTTTGTCACGCCCAGCAGCACCGTCGCCGCCGTGGCCGGTTCGCCACCCTCGGCCAGCACGCCTTTGTTGGTCTCTTCGAAGGTGAAACGGTCCACCAGATCGCCAGGCAGCATGTCAGTGTCGCCCGGATCGTCGATGCGCACGCGGCGCAACATCTGACGGACGATGACTTCAATGTGCTTGTCACTGATGTACACACCTGTGGAGCGATAGACCTTCTGCACTTCCTTCACCAGGAAGAGCGAGACGGCATCGCGCCCCATGATGCGCAGGACATCTTGAGGGTCAACCAGACCCTTGGTGATGGCCTGACCGGCGCGAATCTTCGAGCCGTTGGTGATCGTCAGCTTCGTCTCACTGTCGAGGGCCAACGCCGTGCCGGGGGGCACATCATAGACCTTTTCGCTGCGTTCCTCGAAGCGGATCGCCAGCTTTTCCTTCGCGTTGAGGATGATGTCACCCTCCACGCGGGCCAGCACGGTGCTGCCGTCCGACCGCGTGGCGATCAGTTGGTCACGCGTCACATGGTCACCGTCGCGCACGCTGAGCGTGGCGCTCTTGGGCAGCGGATATTCATCCAGGATGACCTCGCGCGCCACCACTTTGACGTGCTGTGCGCCATTATCATCGCGCGTGACCTCGGCCTCGCCGTCGATCTCGCTGATGATGGTCTTGTCCTTGGGAATGCGCGACTCGAAGAGTTCTTCGATGCGCGGCAAACCCTGGGTGATGTCTTCCTGCGCGCCCGCGATACCGCCAGTGTGGAAGGTACGCATGGTCAACTGCGTGCCTGGCTCACCGATGGACTGCGCCGCGATGATGCCCATGGCGTCGCCGAAGGTCGCCAGACGGCCATTGCCCAGGTTGCGTCCGTAGCACTGCTGGCAGATGCCGTGGGGCGACAAGCATTGCAATACCGACCGCACATAGACCGTGTTGACGTTGGCATTGACGATCAGATCGATGTTCCGCTCTTCCAGTTCCTCGCCGCGCGCGACCACCGTGCCATCGGGCAACTCGACATCCGCCGCCAGGATGCGACCGACCAAGCGGTTGCGCATTGGCTGGTTCATATCGTCACTATCAGCTTTGGTGATCCACACGCCCTCGGTCGCGCCACAGTCGATGATGTTGACGATCACGTCCTGTGCCACGTCGATCAGGCGGCGTGTCAGGTAGCCCGACTCCGCCGTACGCAGCGCGGTGTCGGCCAGACCCTTACGCGCGCCGTGGCTGCTGATGAAGTATTCGATCACCGACAACCCCTGACGGAAGTTGCCGCGAATCGGCACCTCGATGATGCGGCCTGACGGATCGGCCATCAACCCGCGCATGCCCGAAAGCTGGCGGATCTGCTGCAACTTGGCCTTGGTGGAACCGGAATCCGCGATGATGGCGATGGAGCCGTAGGGGTCCAGCACGCGCTTGACCGCGATCTCCACCTTTTTCGTCGCGGCGGTCCAGAAGTCCACCGTCTTCTTGTAGCGCTCGTTCTCGGTGATGAGGCCGTCGCGGAACTCTTCTTCCATCTCGGCGACCTCAACCTCGGTCTCGGCGATGATCTGTTTGCGCTCCTCGGGCACCTGCACATCGCTGATGGCGATGCTGGCACCCGCACGGGTCGAATACATGAAGCCGAGCGACTTGATGGCGTCGGCTAGTTCCGCCGTGCGCTCGCGGCCATAGACGCGGAAGCATTCCGCAATGATGGCACTCAGGTGCTCTTTCTTCGTCGCGTAGTTCTTGAAGCGGATGTCCTCGGGCAACGCCTCGTTGAAGAGGATGCGCCCGACCGTCGTATCCACGATGCGGTCGTTCGTGGCGATCTTCTGGTAGGCACCGGTGCTATCCATATTGACGATGTAAGGCGAGTTCAGCCGCACCTTGATGCGCGACTGCAACTGGATGTGCCCATAGTCATAGGCCAGCAGCGCCTCGTCCTCGTTGGTGTAGATGTGGCCCTCACCCAGCATGCCGGGGCGGTCCAGCGTCATATAATAGCAACCCAGCACCATCTCTTGCGAGGCACCAATGCTCGGCTCACCCGTCGCGGGCTTCAGGATGTTGCGCGTCGAGAGCATCAGCGACCGCGCCTCTTCCTGGGCACGCTCCGAGAGCGGCACGTGGACGGCCATCTGGTCGCCGTCGAAGTCGGCATTGAAGGCCGAGCACACCAGCGGATGCAACTGGATGGCGCTGCCCTCCACCAACACGGCCTCGAACGCCTGGATGCCCAAGCGGTGCAGCGTCGGTGCGCGGTTCAGCATGACCGGGTGGTTGTGAATGACCTCTTCGAGCACGTCCCACACCTCGGGGCGAATGCGCTCGACGAAGCGCTTGGCGCTTTTGATGTTGTGCGCCAGGTGGCGTTCCACCAATTTGCGCATGACAAATGGCTTGAAGAGTTCCAGCGCCATCTTCTTTGGCAGACCGCACTGGTGCAGCTTCAGGCTGGGGCCGACCACGATGACCGAACGGCCAGAGTAATCGACGCGCTTGCCCAGCAGGTTCTGGCGGAAGCGGCCCTGCTTGCCCTTGAGCATGTCCGACAGGCTCTTGAGCTTGTGGTTGGCCGAGCCGGAAACGGCACGACCGCGCCGCCCGTTGTCGATGAGCGCGTCGCAGGCCTCTTGCAGCATGCGCTTCTCGTTGCGGATGATGATTTCGGGTGCGTTCAGTTCCAGCAGTCGCTTGAGGCGGTTGTTGCGGTTGATGACGCGGCGATAGAGATCGTTCAAGTCCGACGTGGCGAAGCGGCCACCATCCAACTGCACCATCGGGCGCAGTTCGGGGGGCAGCACGGGCAGCACGGTGAGGATCATCCACTCCGGGCGGTTGTTCGACTTGCGGAACGACTCGATCACGTTCAGGCGCTTCATCGCCTTCTTTTTGCGCTGCACGCTGGTGGTGGTGGCGATCTCGTGGCGCATCTTCAGCGCCTCGACTTCGAGGTCGATCTCTTCCAGCAGTTTCTTCGCGGCCTCCGCGCCCATGCCCGCCTCGAAGACGTGACCAAAGCGGTCGCGCAGTTCGCGGTAGCGCTGCTCGGTCAACAGGTCCAGCTTCTTCAGCGTTTCCAGGTCGTGGCGGCGGGTGTCGGCCCCGTTGGTCAGTTCATCAAGCTGCGTCTTCAGGCGATCGTTGATTGCCTGAATCTCGCTCTCGGTGCTGATTTCGAGGCGATTGGCCTTCGACTCGTTTTCGTGGCGCACGCGCTCGATCTCTTCACGGGTGCTGGCGCTCAACCCATCGCGGTACTGGTCGATGGCCTTATCCAGTTTGGCGATGTGGTCTTTGTTGACGATCTCACCCTGGCGGCCCAGCACTTCACCCGTCGGCTCGAAGGTGAGGTCAGTTTCCAGCACCAGACCCATGTTGTCTTTGACGCGCTTGCGCAACTCAGCCTCGATCGGTTTGAGGGCTTGCAGATCCTCGTTGCGGCGCACTTCAGCCTCTTCGCGGTTGGTGCGCGTCTCTTCCTCGAAGCCAGCAATCTTTTGATCGCGAGTGGACTGGAGCGCCTTAATGCGGTCCATCGTCTCTTCTTCGAGTTCCTGCTTTTCCTGCTCGATGGTCTCTTCGACCGTCGAGAGGGCCTGCTGGCGGGCCTCTTCATTCACATGCGTCACTACATAGAGGGCGAAGTAGAGGATGCGCTCCAGGTTGCGCGGGGTGATGTCGAGCAACAAACCGATGCGGCTAGGCGTGCCCTTGAAATACCAGATGTGGCTGACGGGCGAGGCCAGTTCGATGTGGCCCATGCGTTCGCGCCGCACCTTACTGCGCGTCACCTCGACGCCGCACTTGTCGCAGACAATGCCTTTGAAGCGGACGCGCTTATATTTGCCGCAGAAGCATTCCCAGTCCTTGGTGGGACCAAAGATGCGCTCGCAAAACAAGCCATCTTTTTCGGGACGCAGCGTGCGGTAGTTGATGGTTTCGGGCTTCGTCACCTCGCCATAGCTCCAACCACGGATCTGGTCGGGGCTGGCGAGGCTGATACGAATCGCGTTGAAATCGTTGACTTCCAACATAACTGGGTTTAGCCCTCACCTTCAAAGCCAGAGAGATTGATACCAAGTTCCGGCATGGTATCGTTGCCAATGTCCTCGACGAACTGAATCTTTTGCTCGTCTTCGTTGAGCACCTCGACATTGATGCCGAGCGACTGCAACTCCTTCACGAGCACCTTGAAGGATTCGGGGACGCCGGGTTCCATGATGGTCTCGCCTTTGACGATGGCTTCATACGTCTTCACGCGGCCCACCACGTCATCAGACTTGACCGTGAGGATCTCTTGCAGGATGTGCGCCGCGCCATAGGCTTCCAGTGCCCACACTTCCATTTCGCCGAAGCGCTGGCCACCGAACTGCGCCTTGCCGCCCAACGGCTGCTGGGTGATGAGGCTGTAGGGGCCGGTGCTCCGCGCGTGCACTTTATCCTCGACCAAGTGCGCGAGCTTCAGCATATAGATGTAGCCGACGGTGACTTTGTTGTCGAATGGCTCGCCTGTGCGGCCATCGTAGAGCTGCAC
>JACDGC010000192.1 GCA_013815535.1 Ktedonobacterales bacterium | reverse complement strand
GTGCTCTCTTTATTGGCGATTTTAGTAGGCGGCTTGCCGGTAGCCTTTGCTGCCTTGCGTTTCGCGTGGGCTCACCACCGCCGCGACATCTTAGGGCGCTTTTTCGTGCCCCCCATCGCGCTGCTCGTGATCATCGGCACCTTGTGGGCTTTCACAGCCGGGAAAATTGGTGGCACGACCGAGGCGCTGCCGGGGCGCTACCTGGCATTTGGCGTGTTGGTTGCCATCTTCCTAGTGGGGGCCATCGCCAGCACCGCAGCAGTTATCGATGCCATCGGGCGCAGCGACATCGGCGACCCCGTGTTGCGCTTCACGTTCATACCCGGTGTATTTGCCACCATCGCGATGGGGGTGATGCTGGCGGCCGTGGTCGGCTGGAGCATCGGCCTGTGGCAATCCGCCCCGACAGTGTTCTGGGGCAATGATGGTCTGCTCGCCACCAGCACGCCCTTGACCATCGCCGTGGAACTCGTGCTGATGATTGGGGCCACTGCGGTCGCCACCCGTGCCATTGCGCAAGAGGCGGCCGCAGGGCGTGGCGACACGAGCCACCTCGCCTGACCGGCCCCAACGCGTGCTGTTCACTTGGCATGATTCCAGCGTGGCAGTCTTGCTGGCCGCACATCAAAGTGGTGCGCGACGAATAGCCCACCAAAAAGCAGCGTCTCGTTTGAGACGCTGCTGGCATTTGGCGAGGCTAAGAGCGAAGCAGTGGGGCGTTTTGCGCTGCTCTTAGCGGCCTTCGAGACGCTGCGCACCCTGCTCGACGGCCTTGATGACGCCGCCGAGGATGCCTTCACCACCGCTGGCAACGTTGCCAAGGTCACCCGTGACGGTCTTTTCCAGTTTCACGGCACCTTGTTCCACATCCTTGCCTGCTTCGATGAGCGCGCGGATGGCCTCCGTGACCGCCGTAGTCAGCGCAGCAGCATAGGCCAGCACCAGACCAAAGGCGATCGCGGCAATGTGGGTGAGCAAGGTGGGGGTCTGGATGCCAGCGCTGAAGCCGTGGTTAAAGACGCCCACGCCCTCGACCGCACCGCCACCCACGCCTAACCCGATGACGAACCACAACAGCACCTTACCGATGGCACGGCGTACCGCACGAAAGATATGCCCGGCAGCCGTTTCAACGCGCCGGATGTCTTGTGTTATCATGCGCCAAGATCGTCCTTTCGCCAGATCACTGTGATGAGAGCAATGACAAAGAGCTTATTGCTGACCGCCACCACCCGTGAAGCGTTCTTCGATGCTGTGGCCAGCATTTTCGGCACCCGAAATGATCTGCCCCGGCAAATGGGCGACGTCACGCACCGCCGTAGAGGCACCGCGTTCGACGGATTGCACCACGCGGCCAGCGCCCTGCGCCAGCACACCCGCCTCATGCTCCGCTGCGCGAAGGAGTTGCCCGCCATCCTTGCCGATCTCGCGGCCCAGCGACACAGCAGCCCGCTCGGTCGTCTTGGCGACCTCTTCAATCAGCACGATGAAGCCACGCAACCCTTCCTCAATGGCCACTGCCAGCGCGACGGCCAAGCCGAAACCGAAACCAATCACCACGGCCACCACATGCGTCAGCGCGGCAGGCGGAAACTGGCCTTTTGCCAAGGCTACGGCGACGCCCTCGACCACGACCACCAACCCCGCAAACGTCACTAAGAATGACGTAGCGACGCGCCGAAACATTTTGCCAACCGTCGTCAACAGGTGTTTGAAGATGGTTTCTACTTGTAGCATAATTGCCCCCTATGTTGGTTCCTGATTCGGTGCGCAGACGAGGTGCGGTGGGCACGTGAATCCGTGTCAGATAGGGAAGATGATGACCAGTATGTTTGTTCAGCCATCCGCCCACCCTTGCGCGTCCTTCATAGCATAGCAGATCGCGGCGGTTTTGTCTGTGGTATTTCGCGACAAAATCGCGCCCTGTATGGTCTTACCCGTAGTATGCCCCAAAGGGAGCTAAAAGACAAGCACTTTTTCGGCCCAGGCGTCGGTTGCCTTTTAATTAGTAGGGACTTGCGTCATCAAAGCGCCCCCAGACAGGCCTCAGCAGTCCTGAATGATTGACAGAACCGACCCTTTTCGCATATACTGGGCCATGTGACGATGCGACTTGGCAATGGCAAGCACGGTTCGCGAAACAACTGACCAGTGGTGGTGGATTCATGTATCATGTTCTCATGTTCTTGTTAGCCCTCGGCATTTTTCTCAGCATCCTGGCTTTGATTGCGGTGTTGCGCGCGACGATGCACATGCACGCGACGGCGATCTGGTTGCAAATGCAGCAACAACTGAATGAACCCAAAATGGTGCAGGCACTGCACACGGTGCAATCCCTTGCCCAAACCTCGAGCACAAACGGGCACGGGCCGAGCGCCCCCCCGCTGCTGATAAATGGCCAATTCGATGCCGTCCAAACCGTCAACCGCTATTTTGCGAATGTCGGCACGCTGGTGCGTGACCACGTGTTGGATGAAGATCAAGTGCTCTCGTTGATGGGGCCGACGCTCAGCGATGTCTGGTATGCTTCGCGGTCCTACCGCGATCTGCTCAAGGAAAAGAGCGTCATCAATCACGATGATTTCGACTGGCTCTACACCGAGTGGTTGAATGGCGAATATCAGCGGCGCGCGTGGCACACCGCCGCCTAGCACCTTTTTTGCGCGGTTTGCAAGCACCCCCGTATTCATTACCCCCCTTTGCACAGGAAGAAAGTCCTATTGCGACGGCCCATTTACCCCATTTCGCCCCTGATGTGCTTCTGATACAATGAGTCGAAGAAGCGCGGGCAAGGCATGAGGTGATGGACACGACAGTGCCGTCCAGCCCACTGCGGACCCGCAAAGGATACGGAATCATGTCGAAGGTCTATGCCATCACCAATCAAAAAGGCGGCGTCGGCAAAACGACCACCTCGATCAACCTCTCGGCCTATCTCGCCGCCGCTGGCCGTCGCGTGCTGTTGATCGATCTGGATCCCCAGGCGAACTCTTCCACCGGCTTGGGCATCCAACAGCCCGTGCAATTGTCCATCTATGACGTGCTGGTGAAAACGGGCGTCACACTGGGCGATGTCGCCGTGACGGGGACGCGCCCAAACCTGACCATCGTGCCCAGTTCCGTTGATCTGGCCGGTGCCGAGGTGGAATTGGTCGATATGCCCGAGCGCGAATATCGGCTGCGCCGTGCCATCGAAGCAGTTCGCCGCAATTATGATTACGTGCTGATCGACTGCCCGCCCTCATTGGGTTTGCTGACGCTGAATGCGCTGACGGCCTCGGATGGCGTGCTCATTCCCATGCAATGCGAATATCTGCCACTCGAAGGGCTGAGCCAGTTGCTCAACTCCGTCAAACTGGTGCGGGCGCGCTTCAACCCCACGCTGGAGATCGGCGGCGTCATCTTGACGATGTTCGACCCCCGCACGCGCCTGGGCACCGAGGTGGTGCGCGAGATTCGCACCCACTTCCCCAAAGAAGCCTTCCAGACGATCATTGGCCGCAATGTGCGCCTTTCCGAAGCGCCTAGCCATGGCAAGACCATTTTAGAATATGACCCTAACTCGCCGGGCGCGCTCGCGTACCGAGCACTCGCAGAAGAGGTGATCAGTCGTGGCTGATAATTCTCCACGTTTAGGCAAAGGCTTGGGCGCGTTCTTTGGCACCGCTGCCCCCGCGCCAGCCTCCGCCAGCGATGCCCCCGCCGCGCCCGCGCTGTCGCTGGCCGACGCCATCGCGCCCAGCCACACGTTGACCGTGCCGGTTGATGCCATCGACGCGAACCCCCGCCAACCCCGCCAGACCTGGAATGACCAGGCGGATGCCGCGCTGGCATCGTTGACCGAGTCGGTGCGCTCGCATGGCATCATCCAACCCTTGATCGTCGTGCTGCGCCCTGGGAGCAACGAGAGCGGCCCGCGCTACCTGCTGATCGCGGGCGAGCGACGCTGGCAAGCGGCCAAATCCGCTGGGCTGCGCACGGTGCCAGTGGTGGTGAAAAACGCCACCCCACAGCAGATGCTGGAAATGGCCCTGATCGAAAATATCCAGCGCGAAGACCTCAACCCCATCGAAATGGCCCGCGCCTTCCAGATGTTGCTCGAAGAATATGGCCTGACGCATGAAGAAATCGGGCGGCGCGTCGGCAAAGATCGTTCGACCATCACGAATTCGGTGAACCTGTTGCGCTTGCCGCAAGAGGTGCAAGATGCGCTGCTGAAAGGGATGGATGCATTCACCGCAGGGCATGCCAAAGCCCTCATCGGCATCCCCAACCCGGATGACCAGATTAGCCTGATGAATCTGATCATCAGCCAAAATATGAGCGTGCGCCAAGCCGAAGATGCCGCCCGCAGCTACAAGGATTCCGCCTTGCGGTTGGTGAGCGACCGCCGTGGCAGCAAGCACGAGACGCCCGACACGCGTGCCCTTGAAGAAGAATTTCTGCGGGCGGTGTCGCTGCGGGTCGCGCTCAAGCGCAACGCAAAGGGGGCGGGCACGCTCACCATCACCTTCAGCAACGAAGAAGAGTTGAACACGCTCTATGAGATGATCGTGCTGCGCGGCCACAACGAAGAGTTTTAGCAGGAGGGCGCATCATGCGCCAACGGGTGCGGCCGGGGCTGGGCGATAGACCCGCGCCAGCCGAGAATCATGCACCCGCTCGCCCAATCCATAGAACTCCGTGAAGCTCATAATCAGCGGCTTCCACGCATCCGGGTCGATGTGGCTGGTGGTGCCTGGCACGAGCAAAGCTTCATCGACGTGCGTGCAAACGATGCGCAGTTCCGCTGCCAACAGAGCGTCATCAACCTCGCCAAAGGGGCGGGCGTCAACGAGGGTGGCTTCGAGTTGGATGGGGCACTCCGCGACCCGTGCTGGCCCACCGCTCTCGGATGGCACGGGAGTCAAGCCCGCTACGCCGAATTTATCGGCTTCGTAGCGATACCCCATGGCGACTTTGTAGTCGGGAACGGGGTTCCGCCCCGTCAGCAAGGCGAGACGATTGACCGCCGCCACTTGCGCGACGGATGGCAGATTCAGCACACACGTGCGTTCCCGCAATACGTTGTGCATCGTTTGCGAGCGGCTGCTCATCCCCAGCATGCATGATTGATCCAGCCACCAAGCCGATGACATCGGTGCAAGGTTGGTCGTGCCGTCCGCATTCAGGGTGCTGATGATCACGACGGGCGTGCCGAAATAGAGGATCTTGGGTTGAATGACGCGCTGCATAGGTTTGCTCCTCACCATGATGATCGTTTCAGTGCCACGCCCGTGCGAGCGGGCTTTTTTGCTTCCCATGAGTTATGTTGCCACTGGCCGAAGCGTAACAAACCTCAACACAATTGCCTGCCAATGCATAAACAACGACGGGGATGCGACGCCGTTGGTGCTCAGACAGTGAAATGATGTTGGCCCAGCACGGCGACCTCGCTCACCACGCGTTCCGCGAAAAGTCGCACCTGAATGATGAGCGGCTGATCACCGAGTTGGGCGGGAGCGCGCAGGTCATTTTGCATTCTCCATACCTCCGGAGATGAATGCTGCGGAGAAACGGTTCTTGCACCCTAGTACGCAGCGAGTGGAGGAAAAGGCCTCTCGGTCCCCAGGAATTCATGGGCCGATGCAGCTATTGCCTCTCGTCACAAATGAGAAGCCATGCTACAATAGGGGCCAATCACGCAGACACTTGCCCTGGCTGAAGGAGGCCCCCGTCCCTATGTTTCGTCGTTTTCGCCGCGCCAAAAAGCCCGAAGCTCCTCCGCCAGGGGCACCGCCGATGTTGCCGCCACCTCAGCCCCATAACGATATCGAGGTGGTGCGCATCGGTGGTCGCTTTGACCCCACCGCGCCCACCGCACCGCTGCGTGGGATGCCGCCCGAGGCGCTGCCACGCACGACCGACGCCGAGCGCCAGCGCCTCTCCGCGCCGGGGGTCTATCGCCCCATCAACTCACGCCCGCAGACGCCCACCCGCTTACCGGGCATGCCCGTTGACCCAGATGGCGTCGCTGCCGCGCTGGAAGAATATGTCAATGCGGATGATTGGGCAGCTTCGCAAGGGGTCGTCGAGCGGCACCCGGAATTGCTCTCAAACACCGCGTTGATGCTGCTGCGGGCCAACGTCAGCCGCGTTGCCGAGAAGGTCGGGCCTGGCGCGGCCCAGGTCCTTTCGCGCTACCTGCAAACGTTAGAGGTGGCCCAGCGTGAAGGCATCGACTTCGCGTTCGATCGAATGCCATGGCCACACGAGCCCCCTGCCGCCGACCTGGACGCCATTTTGGCACGGCTGGAAGCGCCAGAGATGGCCAATCGGCTGGAAGATCGCATCGCCCTCAGCGAGGTCGCGCTCGATCTGGCCGCGCGCGAGCAGGATGATTTGCTGTGGGCAGCCTTGCAGCGCGAAATCGGCTTGATCTTGCCGCGTTTGACCTCTGGCGACCACACCCAAAATGTGGAACGTGCCATCGAAGCGCTCGACAGTTCGCTCCAAATTTTCACCAAGCTGGAATATCCTTCAGATTGGGCATTGGGGCAACACTTCCTGGGATTGGCCTTCCTGGCGCGCGAATTGGGCGACCCCTCATCGAATGTCGAGGGCGGCATTGAAGCCCTGCAAGCGGCGCTGGAAGTGCGCACCCGTGAAGTCTCACCCCAGGAATGGGCGGCCACGCAAGAGGCACTGGGGAGCGCCTATTATCTGCGCGGCGTGGGCACGCGCGCCGACAACCTGGACCGCGCCATCGCGGCCTTCGAGGCGGCGTTGAGCGTGCGCTCCAAGGAACGCACCCCCTTCGAATGGGCAACCGATCAATTGAGCCTGGGCAATGCCTATGGGCAGCGGGTCAACGGCACGCGGATGGGCAACATCGAGCAAGCCATCACCGGCTTCGAGGCCGCGTTGACGTATTTCACGCGGGCCAATGCCCCCGATCAGTGGGCGTTGATCTGCCATAACTTGGGGGTTGCCTACACCGACCGCGTCTTTGGCAATCGCTCGGATAACATCGAGCGGG
>JACDGC010000191.1 GCA_013815535.1 Ktedonobacterales bacterium | reverse complement strand
GCACGACAGCGCGCAATGGTGCCACGCGTCGTCTGGTCGGCAGTGCCCGCCAACAACACGCCGGGGCGCGGCTGGGCATCCATGGCAGCGCGTGTGGCGCGAATGACCGCCACGCGCTCACCATCATCCAAGTGGAGCGCTTCACCGTTCGACCCCAGCGCCAGCAACCCAGGCAGGGAATGCCCCATCAGCCACGTCACATGTGTGGCAAGGGTCGCAAGGTCGAGTTCCCCGGCGGCATCAAAGAACGTGGGGCTGGGCGGGTAGATGCCGCCGTGAAGAGTCGTCATCGCCATCAGTGCGCCCCCGGAATCTCACCAAAAGCACGCAGCATCCGCGCAAAAGAGCGCACCCCCCGGAAGAACGTAGGCAGGTGGGTGTGCTCATTCGGCCCATGCGCGCCATCGTTTTCCAGCCCGAAACCCACCATGACCGTATCCGCCCCCAGGACGGTTTGCAGCGTTGTCGCGATGGGCACCGACCCCCCAGCGCGCGCGAGCCACACCTCTTTCTCGAATTCGGCCCCCAACGCCTGCACGCTCGCCTTAAAGGCTGGGCTAGTGGGATCGGTGAAGAAGGGCATGCCCATCCCCAGATTCACGATTTCGGTCGTGATGCCTGGGGGTGTCAACTTCGCCACGCGCTTTTGCAGCAGCTTCAACACCTGGGCGGGGTCTTGATCCGGCACGAGACGCAGACTTAACTTGACCTTCGCTTCAGCGGGAATGACTGTCTTTGACCCATCATCTTGAAAGCCACCAACGAAGCCATGCACCTCCAACGTGGGCTGGGCCCAGGCCCGCATGATGGGCGACTGCACTGGATCGCCAACAAGGGGCGTCCCCATATCCGCCGCCATATCAGCCTCGAAGCGCGGGATTTGCTTGCGCCAGTTTGCCCACTCCGCCTCCGAGGGCGGTCGCACCGTCTTCATGAGACCAGGGATGGTGATGGTGCCATCGGGTTTCTTGAGCCCCGCGATGATGGTGGCGAGCGCGAAAAGAGGATTCGGGGCATTGCCACCATAGGTGCCCGAGTGCAGATCGCGCTGCGAACCACGTGCAATTAATTCGACATAGACCATGCCACGACACCCATATTCCAACTGGGGCTGGTCATGGCCCGCGATGCCCCCATCGGCAATGAGGACGATGTCACTGGCGAGTTCCTGGGCATGCGCCCGCACATAGGCCTCGATGGCCTCGCCACTCGACTCCTCTTCCCCCTCGATGAGGAAGCGAACGTTGACGGGCAGTGTTCCCTCAGCCAGTAGCGCGGCGGTGGCATGGATGATGGCCGTCAGATTATTCTTGTCGTCACAGGCCCCCCGCGCGATGATATAGTCGTCCTCAATGACTGGGGCAAAGGGATCGCTGTTCCACTCGCTCCGGGGGTCCACTGGCTGCACATCATAATGGGCATAGAGCAACACCGTCGGCCTACCCGGCGCGTGCAGCCAGTCGGCGTAGAGCAGCGGCTTCCCATCGGTTTCGATCCGTTGCACATGTTCCAGATTGGCCTTCCGCAGCATTCCCAGCACATAGTCTGCCGCCCGGAGCGTGTCGGCATCATGCGTGGGGAGGGCACTGATGCTGGGAATGCGCAAGAGTGCCTGAAAATCTTCGAGGATGGCGGCGTGCCGTCCCTCGATGTGCATGGTGATGTCGTCGTGCACTGCTGTCATCGCGTCACCTCCGCCACATGCTGTAAGAAGCGCACCGTTCCATGGATGCCATGATAAAAGTTCTCCAGATTGAAATGTTCGTTCGGCGCGTGCAGCCCTTCATCCGCCAACCCATAGCCCGCGAAGACGACGGGGGCGCCCAACTGTGCGGCAAAGAGCGGCGCGATGGGGATGGACCCACCCTCGCGCAAGAAGACCGTCGCGCGGCCAAACTCCTCGGCGAGGGCCGCGCTTGCCGCTGCCACATAGGGATTATGCACATCCAGCACCATCCCCAAGCCGCCGTGGATATTCTTGACCTCAACAGTGACGCCGGGTGGGGTCAACTCAGCAACCCGCGCTTGCAACAGGGGGAGCACGTTTTCAGCGGTTTGGTCGGGGACCAAGCGCAGACTGACCTTCGCGCGTGCCTCGGCGGGGATGACCGTCTTCGCGCCTTCTTGCTGAAAGCCACCGATGAAGCCATGCACCTCCAGCGTCGGACGGGCCGCCATGCGCTCGGGCAGCGAATAGTCTTGCTCGCCAGGGAAGACATCCACCCCCATTTCCGCCGCCAGCCGCGCCACGGGGTCGCCAGGCTGGCGCGCCCACCAACCACGCTCCTCATCCGTCACGGGTTGTGCCAATTCATACAAGCCGGGGATATTGATATGCCCATCCACACCTTTGAGGCCCGCAATGATCAGGGCCAAGGCGTGCAGGGGATTCGGCGCGACTCCACCATAGGTGCCGGAATGCAGATCATGTGCCGCGCCACGGGCCACCAGTTCGGTGTAGAGCATGCCACGCACGCCATACACGATGGAGGGTTGGCCAGGGGCGAGCATGTGAGTGTCAGCAATCAGCACGGCATCGCAAGGGATCTCATCGGCGTGCTCGCGCACATAGCGCTCGATGCTCGCCCCACCATATTCCTCCTCACCTTCGATAAGGAAGCGGACGTTGACGGGCAGTGAACCGGCAGTTGCCATCTGGGCGCGCACCGCCAGGATCATCGCCAACACCTGGCCTTTGTCATCCGTCGCGCCACGCGCATAGATGTTGCCATCGCGGATATCGGGCTCGAAGGGCGGCGTCTGCCATTCACTAAGCGGGTCGACGGGCTGCACATCATAGTGGCCATAGATGAGGATGGTCGGCTTACCCGGCGCACCCAACCACTCACCCACGACCAGCGGCGGCCCGCCCAGGTCAATGGAGCGTACGCGCTGCATCCCGGCTTCTGTCAATTGCTCACGCACAAAGGCGGCAGCGCGCTCCATATCGGGCTTATGCGCGGGGAGGGTGCTGATGCTGGGGATTTCAAGGAAGCGCACCAGATCGCGCAGATATGCCCAGCGTTGCTCATCGATATGCTGATGCACAGTGCCAGATGCTGCGAGAGGTCTCGTTTTGGAACGTTTCTTGGGGGATGTGCTCTTGACTTCCATCGTGCCGATCCTCATCCAAATAAGATGGGGCGGCTTCGTGTGCCGCCCTGGGGAAATTGGATGCAGATACTGTATCACGAAAAGGTTCCACGTGGAACCACTTTTTAGCGGCCCACCGAGAAAGACTAGCCATATCTCAGCTCGCCAAAAAGGGGAAATCGCCAATGCAACCTGTCACCAGTGAACCCTTTATCACGCAGATGAAACTGCGCGAGCTTCGGCGCCAACGCGACAAACTGATGGAAACGTATACCGCGATCGAGCAACGGCTCGCGGCAACACCAGAACGCTCCCAAGCGATCACGATTCTCTATGAGGGTTTGCGCGACATCGCCTTCGCTCATAACCCATTGCACCCGACCGTGCGGCAACTCGATGTATTGATCCACAAGCTCACCACTGCGCAGTCATCCGACGATTTGCTGACATTTTGGCTGGAACGTCTGCGACAAGAACTGGCAACGGGGCACATAACAGGGGCTATCCGCGTATTGGCGCTGGATTTTATATAGCTATGGCCCGCAATTGCTGGCGGCATTTGGCTCGTTCCACTTTCTCTTCAGCGAACTGGTTCCGCTGCAACTCATCACCCATCGCGTTGAACTGCTGGACGACGATCCCAATGCCCTGTGAGACCAGGAGCGGTTGACAGCTTGTCAACCGCTCCCTTTTGCTTACATATGCTGCCGTTATTTGCGGCGGAATCGCCGGAAGATGCGACCGAAAACGCGATCCAGGGGCAGGGTATTATCAATGCGCAGGAAGCGGGCACACAGGAAATAGACGCCGCCACCAACGATGGCGGCAAGAATGAGTTGCCCGCTAAGCACCACATAATTGAGAGTGGGGGAGTCGAAGTGCGGCGACACATATACGGTGAGCGTGTAGACCAACAAGGCCGCCAAGGTCGCCACCACACTGGCCGCTAGAACGGCCACGAAGAAGGCAAAGATATCACGAATCTTGAACCAGCCTAGCCTTGGGCGCAGCAGCAAAAACAGCACCAGCGCCTCACCAGTGGACCCAATGCTGGTCGCCAGCGCCACGCCACTGACGCCCATATATTGCGCCAGGATGATAGCAAGGCCAATCATGAAGAAGAGTTCGACGATGCCCACCTCGACCGCCGTGCGCGAATCTTGCAGCGCATAGTAGGCGCGCACCAGGATCTCGATCAGCGCCAGCCCAGGGATGCCGATGGCAAAGTAGATCAGCGGCATATAGACTAATGGCGCTTGCTCGATGGTAAAGACGCCATGCACGAAGATCAACCGCGTAATGGGTTCGGCCAGCACCATCATCCCTAGGCTAGCAGGCACCGAGAGGAAGAGGATGGTTCGTACCGTCGAGAGGACGATGGAACGCATGCGCGTCCAATCCTTCGATACCACCAACGTCGCCAGCGTGGGAAAGGCTGCCTGCCCGACCGCCATGCCAAAGACGCCAATCGGCAGCAAGATCAACTGGAAGGCTTGCTGATAGCCGAAAAATCCGCCTTCGGTATAGTTATTCGCCGAGGTGATGATGCTCAACACCGCGAAGGTCGAGGCGTAGAGCGCGACCGAGTTGACGACGCGCGGCCCCATCAGCTTATACATCGTGCGCACGCCGGGGTGAAAGATATCAAAGGTCAGCGAATACTGCATCTTGCCGCGAATAAGGCCAGGGATCTGAATGATCAATTGCAAAAAGGCCGCGACGATCACGCCCCACGTGGGACCAAGGATGCCGAGTTTCCCACCGAACAGCCCATATTTATTGTCAACAACCGTCGCGAGGATGCCACCAATAAGGCCGACATTGTACAGTACCGACCCAATCGCGGGAAGCAAAAACCGTTGGCGCGCCTGCAACACGGAAGTCGTCAACACTGATATGCCCAGGATAATGGGCTGAAGGAGCATGATGCGGGTGAGTTGCACCACCAACCCCGCCTCAGCGGGATTCGCGTGTGGCCCGCTATAGAGGCTAGATGCATACAAATGTGAGAGCTGGGGCGTAAAAAGGGCGGCTAACGTTGCGAGCAGGGTCAACCCCAGCACCGAGGTATTGAGCGCGGCACTCGTGATGTGCCAAGCCGTCTTCGCATCGCGCCGCTCGATCAGATAGTCGCTAAAGATGGGGATGAAGGCCGAACTGAGCGCCCCACCCGCGACGATATTGTACACCGTGTTGGGCAACAGAAAGGCGATATTGAACGCTTCAGCAGGAATATGCGGACCAAAGACGCCCGCGAATAAGGTCGTGCGGACGATGCCCAGGATGCGGCTGGTAACGAACGATCCGGTGATGATGGCAGTGGCGAGGGCGATCTGCCCGCCGCGATAGGCACGCACCTGGGCCGAGGGCTGGTCGTCGATGCCGATGGTCGCGGGGATGGTGATCGACTGTACCTCGATGGGCATGCTATCGTAACCAACGAGGGAATCGCTGGGTGCGCCACTGAGTGATCGGCGATGGCGGCGCACCGTGGTGGGGGTTGGTTCGGGCATCGCGGGGATGGGATTATAAGGCTGAGCAGGCTGGTTTTGCATCCGTCGCTCTCTTTTCAGCATACGGGGCGCGGGATGCCCCCAGGAATCACGCCAGCGCGTAGGGTTGCACGCTCAGGCAGAATCCATTGTATCATAGAGGGAAACAGCGGTATAGCCCTTTCGGGGTTTGTGACGCCAGTCACTTGTCTCGGCACCGTTGCCGGGCGTATGATACTGTTGTCATCCCTAGCGCCCATGCGGCACCGGGAGCGGCAGAACGAGGAGCGAGCTACCTGTATGTTTCGCACGATGTGCAAGTCAAAGATCCACCGCGCCACATTAACCCAGACTGATCTCAACTATGAAGGCAGCATCACCATCGACCCCTTGCTCATCGAGGCCGCGAATCTGTTGCCCTATGAGCAAGTGCAGGTCGTCAACGTCAACACTGGGGGCCGCTTCGAGACGTATGTGATCCCCGGTCAGCGAGGGACCGGGGTCATTGGCCTGAACGGCGCGGCAGCGCGATTGGGCGCGGTGGGCGATGTCGTCATCATCATCAGCTATGGTCAATTCACCGATGAAGAAGCACGGGCACTCATCCCGATCCGTGTCTTCGTCGATGCAACGAATACGATCACCGAGCGCGTGCAAACCCCCGCAGTAGCGGTGCGGGCATAGGAGCGTGTCCCCCTAGGGAACAGTGAGGTGCAGGGACGGATGAGCGACAATAATCTTTCTTCCACCGCCGTCGGGAGTGATCTTTCGCGCGAGTTCGCCTATGAAGAGAAGCCGCGCATCTCACCCCAACTCCAACTGCTGATCGACATCGGCGAAACGATCATCCTGACAGTGGTGATGTTCTTCGTCATCAAGCTGGCCGTGCAAGACTATCAAGTGGATGGCACGAGCATGGTGCCGACCCTGCAAAACTCCCAATACGTCCTCGTTGATAAGATCACCTATGACTTTGGCAAACCAGCACACGGCGACGTCATCGTTTTTGAGTTCCCCCTCGATCACAGCAAAAACTACATCAAACGCGTCATCGGCTTGCCGGGTGACCACGTGCTCATCAATGACGCGGGGCAGGTCAGCGTCAACGGCACCAGCATCAATGAACCCTATGTCAACGATCTAGATAATTCGCGCTATGGCATGCGTGACGTCATCCTTGGCGCGAATGAGTATTACGTGCTGGGCGATAATCGTGGCGGCAGCTCGGATTCGCGCGAATGGGGCGTGGTGAAGCGTAACGAGATCATTGGCCGCGCGACGCTGGTGTATTGGCCCCTAGCCGATGTTCACTTCCTCCCCGATGGGCATGGCTCGTTGTGACTCGACCTAATAAATGGCCAAACAGTGCTTCAATAATGTGGCCGCCATGTCCGCAGGAAGGAGCTTTCCACCTCGTTTCTTCGGCATCATGCTTGCTTA
>JACDGC010000190.1 GCA_013815535.1 Ktedonobacterales bacterium | reverse complement strand
GCCTTTGCCCAGTTCGGCTCCGACTTGGATGCCGGCACGAAGCAACAGCTCGATCGCGGTGCCCGCATCAGCGAGATATTGAAGCAGCCGCAATACAAGCCCGTGGAAGTCGAAAACCAGATCATGATCTTCTGGGCCGTCAACAATGGCTTGCTCGATGATGTGCCTGTCACCCTCGTCAGCAAGTGGGAAGCGGCTTTCTATCGTTTCATGGAAGCCAGCCACCCAGAGATCGGCAAGGAAATCGTTCAGACGACGGTGGTTGACCGCAAGAAGATCAGCAACGAGCAGTTCGACAAAGTCCGCGCTGCCGTCCAAGAATTCAAGGAAAGCGCCGCGCCGCGCGAATGACGCGCCGTAGTGAGGGAGGGACCACCCTCCCTCGCAGAGGAGAATCACAATGGCTACAGCCCGTGAGATTCGGCGGCGCATCCGTTCCGTAAAGAATGTCGCGCAGATCACCCGCGCCCTGCAACTCGTCGCCAGCAGCAAGCTGCGGCGCACGCAGGCGCGCGTGCTCTCGGCCCGGCCCTATGCGGATGAGTTGCAGCGCGTGTTGATCCATCTGTCGCACGCCAGCGCGGATGACGACGAGCCGAGTCCCTATTTCTACTCCGACCGTGAAGATGCCGACCTGCGGCTGCTGCAACAGCGCGCGATCAAGCGCGTGGGCATCGTGGTGGTCTCGCCTGATGGCACCCTGGCGGGCGCGTTGCCCGGCAACGTGAACCGCAAGGCCCTGGCCTTTGCGCAAGAGCAAAAGACGGCGCACGGCCTGACCGATGCGGACGTCCGCTTCGTCGCTGTGGGCAAGCGCGGACGCGACTTTCTGGTGCGTAATCGCTTGAACGTGATCGCAGACTTCACTGGCCTGGGCGACATGCCCAAGAGCAGCGATGTCCGCGCCATCGCGCGCGTCATCTCTGATGCTTACCTCAGTGGTGAAGTGGACTCGTGGCATCTGATCTACCCCAAATTCGTGTCGTCGCTCATCCAGACGCCGACCGAGATTCAGTTGCTGCCCGTGCAACCGCCTGAGGCCGCCGCTGATGCTGAGGTGGTGAAGCACGATTACATCTTCGAGCCGGATGCTGGCACCATCTATGCTGCCCTGTTGCCGCGCTACGTCGAGACGTTGATCTACCAGCCGCTGCTAGAGCTGGTCGCCAGCTTCTATGCCGCGCAATTCGTCGCCATGAAGAGCGCGACGGATAACGCCAACGACTTGGCGGCTGACCTGAACCTGACCTACAACAAAGCGCGCCAAGCCGCGATCACCACCCAGATTCTGGAAGTGGTCTCCGGTGCGGGCGACCAATAGCGAGGAGGCGCATTCGTGGCAGCCGTAACACACAAGGAACCCACCGCAGGCACCGAGGGCACCGTTGTGCAGGTGCTGGGCGCGGTGGTAGACATCGAATTTCCGGCGGAGCAACTCCCCGGCATCTATAACGCCCTGTCGATTCAGCTTGAAGGGCAAGCCAAACCGCTGATCCTCGAAGTGGAGCAGCAGCTTGGCAACAACTGGGTCCGCTGCGTCGCCATGGGCCCCACCGACGGCATGCGACGTGGTGACAAGGCCATCGATCTGGGTGGCCCCATCACCGTGCCGGTCGGTGCCGAGACGCTGGGGCGCATCTTCAACGTGACGGGTGACCCCATCGACAATCTGCCCGCCCCGGTGAACGCGCCCCGCATGCCCATCCACCGCGCACCACCGTCGCTCGAAGACCAAGCCGCGAGCATCGAAGTGCTGGAAACGGGCGTCAAAGTCATCGACCTCATCGCCCCCTTCATGCGCGGCGGCAAGGTCGGCACCTTTGGCGGCGCTGGCACGGGCAAGACCGTCATCATTCAGGAACTGATCCACAACATCGCCGTGAATAATGATGGCTATAGTGTCTTTGCGGGCGTGGGCGAGCGCACCCGCGAAGGCAATGACATCTATCACGAGATGAAAGACGCCGACGTGCTCAGCAAGCTGGCCATGGTCTTTGGCCAGATGAACGAGCCGCCGGGTGCGCGCCTGCGCGTGGCCCTTTCGGGTCTGACGATTGCGGAATATTTCCGCGATGTCGAAGGGCGCGACATCCTGCTTTTCATCGACAATATCTTCCGCTTCACCCAGGCGGGGTCCGAAGTCTCGGCGCTGTTGGGCCGCATGCCCTCCGCCGTGGGCTATCAGCCCAACCTGGCTGAAGAGATGGGCGAACTGCAAGAGCGCATCACGTCCACCAAGAAGGGTGCCATCACGTCGATGCAAGCCGTCTTCGTGCCCGCCGACGACTACACCGACCCGGCCCCCTCGACCACCTTCGCGCACCTTGACTCCACCATCGTGCTTGAGCGCTCCATCGCGTCACGCGGCCTCTTCCCCGCAGTGGACCCGCTGTCGTCGACGAGCCGCATTCTTGACCCGAACGTGGTCGGCCAAGAGCACTATGATGTGGCGCGTCGTGTGCAGCAGGTGTTGCAGCGCTACAAAGACCTGCAAGACATCATCGCCATTCTGGGTGTTGACGAACTCTCGGAAGACGACAAGATCACCGTCAGCCGCGCGCGCAAGATCGAGCAGTTCTTCTCGCAGCCGTTCTTCGTCGGCGAAAAGTTCACGGGTCGCCCTGGCGTGTCGGTGCCCCTCAAGGACACGATCCGCAGTTTCAAGGCGATCTTGGATGGCGAGGTCGATAACATCGGTGAATCCAACTTCAGTTATGTTGGCTCCATCGAGGACGTGCGCCGTGTCGCTGCGGAGAAGAAGTAAGCCATGGCGCAACGACCAACCCTCTATGTGCAGGTGGTGACGACCACTGGTGAGGTGCACGCGGGCGAGGCTGATGAAGTGCTCGCTCCTGGCAGCGAGGGGCAGCTCGGCATCTTGCCGCGCCACGCCCCCTTGATGACCACGCTGAAGGTTGGCGCGCTCATCATCAAACACGCTGGCAGCGAAGAGACGCTCTTCATCGGCGGCGGCTTCATGGAGGTTGCCGATAACCGCGTCATCGTCCTCGCGGACGATGCCGAGCGCGCGTCGGATATCGATGAGGCCCATGCCCAAGAAGCCCGCCGCCGCGCCGAGGCCGATCTGGCTCAGGACCGCAGCGATGTGGACCGCGCTGCCCTGACGGGCGACCTCGAACGTGCCCTGGGGCGCATCCGTGTCGCTGAGATTCAGCGCACCCGCCGCACGCGTCACGCGACGCCGCCCCCTGGCTCGGAGCAATAACTCCTCGCGACGCCTCCGCCCCCTCAGTTTTCCTAAGGAAAGTTGAGGGGGGTTTTTATTGCCCGCTCTCTGGCAGTTTCGCGTGACTGAGCATATACTTTTGGCACGCCCACACACGGGGCCGCATCGTGGATTAACGAAAAGGAGTGTTCGTATGCATCATGGTGGCGTCTTGCGGAGCTTGGCACTGGGGCTAGCCCTGTTTTTGGCTATGGGGGGCACCAGCGCACAGGCTGCCACATCTTCATCGCGCGGGGCACCGTCAGCCACCGCGCCAACCACTGCGCGCAGTGCCCTCGCGACGGGGCCATTGCTGCCAGTGGGAAAGCAGTGTGGCCTGCTCGGTGGTCTGCGCAAAAGCGGGAACCCCGCCGTGCAAGGGCTCTGCCTCTATACGGCATATCTCCATTGTCAGGCGGCGACGCTCGTCTACCTCGTGGCAGGCGTTGACACCGGGGCCTATCACTATTTGACCGTGCAATCAGCCGGGTTGTATTGCGCCGTCACTGACCGTGTGGTTCCCTATGGGGTGGTCGCTTTACCCCAGCACACCTATCAGTGCCAGGGTCTTCTCTTCCTCCCCACAACTGGGCCAGTTGGTGGCTTGATTGCGCAGCAATGTGACAGTGAGGGGGATTTTAGCATTCCCTATGCGTTCACCTAACAGGCAGGTTTTGGCAAATTACCGGTAAAAGTCGGCAAAAAGCTGGACAAAAGGCAATCGTTCAGGTATACTTGTTTACCAAGACGACTCTACAAGCAGCGTCTTATTTGCGCTGATCTTGAGGATTTTGGGAGTCGTTGTAGATGGGGACCCATCATACGGATGTGACCAGTGCCGCACGGGTCCCCGAAGGTTTTAAGGAGAAGTGCATGACCCCGCAACGCCCACGTAAAGTCAGGTTTGCCTTCGCAATCGTTTCGCTTGCCCTCCTCGTGGTCGCCTTGGTGGCGACGGTCTCCGTCACGAAAGCCGCCGCCCCTACGCCTAGCACTCCTACCCCCAATCTGAACCGCTTTTACTTCCCCAAAAACTCCGTGGGAAAAGGCCCACAAGCGGTCCACCCGCAAAGCACGCGCAATAATCTCCGCCACGGCTCTGGTCCCGTGATTCATAGCTCCACGACATATGCCATCTTCTGGGAACCGTCACACTTGCAGGATGGCAGCACTACCTCAGTTTCCTCGGGCTATAATTCCCTGCAAACGCAATTCCTGAGTGATGTTGGCAACACCAGCTTCTACAACATCATGACGCAGTACTATGATGCCAACACCGTCCCTGGGCACATCCAAAATAGCTCGACCTTTGGTGGGTCGTATGTGGACACCTCAGCATATCCAGCCCATGGCTCGGACTGCAACACGCAAGGGTCCAGCAACCCAACCAATTGCATCAGCGATTCGCAGATGCAAGCTGAAATCACCAAGGCCCAGAACGCCAATGGATGGGCGACCAGCCCCAGCAGCATCTTCATCCTCTTCACCTCGCGTGGTGAAGACACCTGCTCCAACATCGTTGGTGGCTGCTCGTCGACCGTCTATTGCGGCTTCCACTACTATTTCGGTTCGCAGTCGCAGCCATATGCCATCCTGCCCTACAATGGCTCGGGCCAGGGGTGCGATGCTGGTCAGGCGACGCCCAACAACAACACCGACGCGGATTATGAGATCAGCACGGTGTCGCATGAGCTTTTCGAGGCGGTGACGGACCCCCAGCCCAATCGCAACTGGACCGGCCCGCTCGGCGAGATCGGTGATGCCTGCGGCTACAAATATGGCACCATCGGCTTAGATGGTGGCAAAGCCAACGAGTCGCTGCACGGTCACTTCTACACCACGCAGATGGAATGGAGCAACGCGATCGGCAATTGTGCCCAGACGCGGTAGTTCCTCTCCCTCACCACAACACTAGCACGAGCGCCCAGCCGGATATCCGACTGGGCGCTTCTTCGTGACCTCTTCGCACCGTTACCGATTGATAAGATGGCTGATGTCGTTGAAGGTGATGACGGCAATCAGCGAGAGCAAGAAGACCAGGCCAGCGAGATTGATGAGTGCCTCGCGCTCGGGGGCCAGCCGCTTGCCGCGCCGCAGCACTTCGATGCCCAGGATCAACAGCCGCCCGCCATCCAAGCCGGGAATGGGCAACAGATTGACCACCGCTAAGTTCCAACTGAGGTAGGCCAGGAAGCTCAACACCACAACAGGACCTTGCTGTGCCGCTTGCCCCGCAATCGATACGATGCCCACTGGTCCCGCAAAGGCTTCGCTGGGCTTGATCAGACCTGTGAAGATCTTATGAAAGGCATCCCCCGTCACCGTAAAGTTATTGCCGAGCGCTTGGATGCCCAGAAAAGGCGTCTGGTAGAGCGGCACGTGGGAATAGCGTAATTGTTGCCCAATCTGGATGCCGATGCTGCCCTGGCCCTGCGGAGGATTGCGCCGCGCTTGCACGGTGACATCCTGCGTCTGCCCATTGCGTAGGATGGTCATGGTGATGGGCACCGTCGCGCTGTTGGTTTTGTCGGAGTTTATGGCGGTTTGGATCAGATCATGAATGACCGCTGAATCGCTCGTTTTGCTGCCATTGATGGCGACGATGCGATCATTCGCCCCCAGTTGTGCCGTCTGCGCGGGGGAGTTGGCGACCACGCCAGCGACATAGGCATAGTCCAAATGCTGCTGCCCCTGGAAAGCGAACAAGCCCGTATAGATCACCCAGGCCAGCAGGAAGTTCATCGTCACGCCCGCGACCAAGATGGCGGCGCGATTGCGGGCCGTTTGCGCGCCAAAGGTGCGGGGATCGGCATTACCTTGGGCGTCGGTCGTTTCACCATTCTCGCCGGGCATCCGGACGTAGCCCCCGAGCGGCAAAAGATTGATGGAATATTCTGTTTCGCCACGCCGAACGCTGAAAAGGCGCGGCGGGAAGCCGATGGCAAATTCTTCGACCCGCACCCCGGCGCGTTTTGCCACGATGAAATGGCCAAATTCATGCACCAACACCAGGACGGCGAAAAGTAAGATCGCAATGACAATCTGCATAGTCGTTTATCCTCACGTTCACGCGGCGGGGAATTGCGCGCAGCGTTCGCGCGCCCAGGTATATGTTGCCAGCACAGCAGCCAGATCAGGGTCGTCGATGACGGTGTGTTCTGCCAAGACACGTTCGATGCGCGCGGCAATCTCGGGCAAGGTGATCTCTCCTCGCAAGAAGAGCGCCACCGCCGTCTCGTCTGCACCCACGAGTGCTGCGGTGGCTGTGCCGCCACGCCGCCCAGCTTCCACTGCCAGGCGGAAGCACGGGAAGCGCGCGATATCCAGCGTCTCAAAGGCGAGGTGCCCCACTTCGCCCCAGCGCAACGGACGCAGCAAGTCGTTGGGGCCGTTATCTAGGCGGGTAGGATGGCTGAGCGCCTCTTGGATGGGGAGGTGCATGGTCGGCAAACTTGCCTGCATCTTGATCGACCCATCGACAAACTCGACCATCGAATGAATGATGCTCTGGGGTTGCACGACGACCTCGATGCGGTCATAGTCGAAAGCATAGAGCCAGTGTGCTTCGATCACTTCCAGCCCTTTATTCATCAGCGTGGCTGAGTCGATGGTGATTTTTGGGCCCATCGCCCAGGTGGGGTGGCGGAGCGCCTGTGCCGCCGTCATGGTTGCCATCTGTGCCAGCGGCATCTGGCGAAACGGGCCACCTGACGCGGTGATGATTAATTTTCGCACCGCCTCCAACCGTTCACCGCGCAGACACTGCCACAGCGCGCTATGTTCGCTGTCGACGGGCAAGATGTCCACCCCCCGTGCC
>JACDGC010000189.1 GCA_013815535.1 Ktedonobacterales bacterium | reverse complement strand
CGCTAAGCGGCCGCATCCCCGCCCTGCGGATGCAGACGGGGAAGCGAGGGATGCGACCCCACCAGGCAGCAGTCACGAAGCACACGATAAAAAAGATTGCTCTTTGAGGATACGATGCGAACGATAACCTATCGCGAAGCCTTGCGTGAGGCAATGCGCGAAGAGATGGCCCGCGACGAGCGCGTCATCGTCATCGGCGAAGATATCGACGGCTATGGTGGCACCTACGCAGTCACCAAGGGCCTGGCAGATGAGTTTGGGCGCGAACGCGTCCGCGATACGCCGCTGGCCGAGGAGATCATCGTCGGCACTGCCATCGGCGCGGCCATGGGGGGCATGCGCCCCGTCGCTGAGATCATGACCATCAACTTCGCGTTGCTGGCCAGCGATCAGATCGTCAACGCCGCCGCGAAGGCGCGGTATATGTTCGGCGGTCAGGTGAGCGTGCCGCTGGTGGTGCGCATGCCTGCGGGTGGCGGTGCCCAACGCGGCGCGCAACACTCGCAGACGTTGGAATCTTGGTTCGCCCATGTGCCCGGCATGAAAGTCGTCATGCCCGCCACCCCCTACGACGCGAAGGGCATGCTGAAAGCCGCCATCCGTGATGAAGATATGGTGCTGCTGATCGAGCATGAACTGCTCTATGGCATCAAGGGCGAAGTGCCCGATGAGGGCGTGGAATACACCGTGCCGCTGAACCGGGGCGAGATTCGCCGCGAAGGCCGCGATGTGTCGCTGATCACCTTCTCGCGCAGCGTGCACCTGTGCCTGCAAGCGGCGGAGGAACTGGCGAAAGAGGGCATCGAGGCCGAAGTGGTCGATATGCGCTGCATCCGCCCCATTGACCTGGATCTGGCGTTGGACTCCATCGCCAAGACCAACCGCGCCATCGTTGTGGAAGAGGGCTGGAAGTATTACGGCACCGGCCAGGGCATCGCCGCGCTGCTCTATGAATATGGCTTCGACAATTTGGATGCGCCAATTGGCCACGTCACGGGCGTTGACGCCCCCGCGCCCTATGCAAAGAATCTCGAAAAAGCCGCCTTCCCCGTCCGCAATGACATCATCGACGCTGTGCGGCGCATCATGCCGCAACGCGTGGCACGGTAGGGGGAAACCAAGGATGCAAGAGATTCTGATGCCCAAACTCAGCGACATGATGGAAGAAGGCAAGATCCTCACGTGGTCAAAGAACGTGGGCGACGCCGTCGCCAAAGGGGAAGCCGTCGCTGAGGTCGAGACCGAGAAGGTCAATATCGAGATCACGTCCTTCGTCGCTGGGACGCTCCGCAAGATTCTGATACAAGCGGGCGAATCGGCTCCGGTGGGGTCACCCATCGCGCTCGTCGGCACACCCACGGAACCCATCCCCGGTGAATCGGCCCCCACCACGGGTGGCCAACAAGCGGCCACGCCGTCGCCCGTCGCTGCATCGGCGAACGGCAGCCGCGCGAATGGCGGCGTTGCCACCGCTGCGCCGAGCTATGCCACCAGCACAGCCACGAATGAGAAGCCCGGTCGCCTCAAAGCCTCGCCGCTTGCCAAGCGGCTGGCCGAGGAGCATCACCTGGACCTCGCCACCATTCGCGGCACCGGCCCCGAAGGGCGCATCATCAAAGATGATGTGGATGCCGCCATCGCGGCGAGCATCGCCACCGCGCCCACGGTCCAACAGACACCAGTGGTCGCCGCACAATCGGCCATCGTCAGCGCCGCCAGCATCGTCGGTGATGACACCGAGGTCGTGCCCCTCACCAACATGCGCCGCACCATCGCGCACCGCTTGCAGCAGAGCATGCAAACGACGCCCCATTTTTATGTGACGATGGCGATGGACGCAACCGGATTGGTGGAATTGCGCACGCAACTCAACACCGCCCTCGAAGCGGGGGGCGACGCCCTGCGCATCAGCTTCAACGATCTGATCGTGATGGCGGTGGCGCGCACACTGGCACGCAACCCCGAAATCAACGTCAGTTGGGATAACGACCGCTTGCTGCGCCACAAATCGGTGCATTTGGGGATCGCTGTCGCGCTGCCGACGGGCCTGATCGTCCCGGTCCTGCGCGATGCGAACCGGCGCAACGCGGCGGATATCGCGCGCGAGGTGCGTCGTCTGGCCGAGTCTGCCCGCACGGGCAAGCTGCGCCCCGACGAGTTCTCCGGGGGCACCTTCACCATCAGCAATCTGGGCATGATGGATGTGGAAAGCTTCACCGCCATCATCAATCCCCCCGAAGCCGCCATCCTGGCGGTCGGTGCGATTGTGCCCACCCCGGTGGTCTATGAGGGGCAAGTGGTCGTGCGGCAACAACTGAAGATGACGCTGTCTTCTGACCACCGCGCCATCGATGGTGCCCAGGCGGCGTATTTCATGCGCGACCTGAAGCATCTCATCGAAGCCCCCACGGCGATGCTGTTGGGCTGAGGTGGCAGGGTAGCACAGACATGGCACTTCCCCCATAAAGTGGAGAAGTGCCATAGGTCTATTTCATGGAGATTTCATAGAACTGCAAGCGCTCGCTTGCCTCACGCAATGACTGGGTTGCTTCCACGAGTTGGGCGCGCAGGGTGCGACGCTGCTGCCAATCTTCCGCATCATCCAACATGAGCAGCCCCAACGCTTTGCTATAGTGATTGAACATCTCGCGCCGAAAATTCCAATTCCGCAACAATTGCTCATAGGCTTCGTTGGTGGCTTCTTCCATGGGGGTGTCCTTTCTGATGATGGGCGATGTTTCCCATTTCTCAGCCATAGTATGCCACACCACAGGAAGAGAGCAAGAGGTCCATAACCTCCTGCTCTCTTCCTGAATATAGGCGATGTTTTGTCGGTCTCTGACTAGGCCCCCGCGACCACATGCAGATCGGCGTTGCCCTGATGGGTCAACGTCACATTGCCACGTTTGCCACGCGCCGCCGCGAGTTCGATGGGGTGGTCACCGAGCATCAACGTCATCGTCTCGATCTCTTGCAAGAAAGGTGGCAGCGAAGGGTGGAACGCCGTCAACTGACCCTGGTCGGCGTGCGGTTGCAACCCCAGCAGCGCGCTCAGCAACATGAAGGGGGCACCCGCCGCCCATGCTTGCGGCGAACACGCCACCGGATATGGCGTCGGCCCATACCCCTGCCGCCGCGCGAAACCGCACAACAACTCGGGCAAGCGCGCCCGCTCATAGTGCAGGCTGAGCGTGAAGAGGTCCTCAAGCAGCTTGCCCGCCTCGCGGTGAAACCCATAGCGTGCAAAGCCCGCGCCGATCAGGGCGGTGTCATGGGGCCACACCGAGCCGTTGTGATAACTCATCGGATTGTAGCGCGCCGCATGCGAAGACAGCGTGCGGATGCCCCATTCCGAATACATATCATCGCGCATCAGGCGCGCGACGATGCCCCCCGCTGCCTCGGTGGGCACGATGCCCGTCCACAAGCACTGCCCCGCGTTGGAACTGACGACCTGACAGGGGCGCTTGTTGCCATCTAATGCGAGATAGAGGATTTGCTCGCTTTCCCACCAGAAGGCTTTCCAGAAGCGTGCGCGCAGTTCTTCGGCGTGCTCATGCCAACGCACGGCCTCTTTTTTGTGGCCCAGGCGCTCCGCAAGGACCCGCATACCCTGATAAGCCGCGTAGGCATACCCTTGCACCTCGCACAGGGCGATGGGGGCCTCAGCCAGTTCACCGTTCGCATACGAGACGGCGTCCCACGAGTCCTTCCAGCCCTGGTTGATCAAGCCTGAATCGACGTTGCGGACGTACTCAAGGAACCCGTCACCGTCGCGGTCGCCATATTGCAGCATCCACTCCGCAGCGGCCTTGGCATGGGGCCACAGCTCGCGCAGGAACGCGAGATCGTTCGTCCAACGGATATAGGCTTCGAGCAAAATGATGAAAAGTGGCGTGGCGTCGATGGTGCCGTAGTAGGGAATGAAGGGAACTTCACGGCAATGGGCCATCTCGCCGCGTCGGAACTCATGCAAGATCTTGCCCGGTTCCTCCTCGGTGAACTCATCGACCTTCGTTCCTTGATATTTCGCCAGCGTCAGCAAGGTCCCCCGCGCCACCTGCGGTTGCCAGGGCAAAAATTCCAGGCTGGTGAGCAGCGCATCACGGCCAAAGGGGCAGACATACCACGGCAACCCCGCATAGGGAAAAATGCCTTCGGGCGTGCGGGCACTCATCATCGTCAGGTCGGCCAGGCTGCGCGCAAGCAGGCGATTAAAGAAAACGTTACTCGTCGTGATCTCCGGCACCACCAGGGCTGGCTCTTCATGGAGCTCAGGCGGCGGCAACGTGACATCGTCGGTGGTCGTCTCTTGCAGGTCAACGGTGATCCGAATCTGGGTTGCTTGTTGGGGGGTCAGAATCACATTCCAATAAATGCCTGCCTGCCCCACTTCATCAGCGGGGGGTGAAAACGCCACATGACTGCTGCGCGTGATATCATCCAGGCCACGATAGCGCAGCGTCAGGGCGTCGCGCTGCATCTGGGTGGGCAGCATCTTGCCGCGCTGGCTGCGGTGCATGCCACGCACTTCGAAGATGTCGCGGAAATCAGCGTTGGCCTGCACCCCCAGCCGCACGGTGAGGTCATGCTGATGATAGCTCGTCAGCGACAGATGCTCCACCAGCCGCTGATCATGCAATTCGAGCCAGCGCCGGATATGGATGGCCCCCTGACCAAGCGTCAGGCCATCCGGAAATTGAAGGAAAGGATTGCAGAGGTCAATCTGGCACGCATCACCATCATCATCGATGCTATGCGCCAGACTGATGAGGGGTTCCCCCTCTAAGAGCAAATCGAGCGTGCGCAGGTAGCGCGTGTCATGCCAATAGAGGCCCATCTCTTGTTGTGCCGCCAGCAGGTCGCCACGCACATCCGCCACGAGAAAGGTGTTATCACGCTTGAGAGCGACCGTGCGCATCGCCATTTTGGCGACCTGCTGGACCGCGTACTGGTCAGCTTGTTCATTGACACTGGGGGTGATGATGTCATCCACCAAGGCGGTGACATCATCGGTTCGATCCGTCATGCAAGCAAAACGCTTTCATCATCGTTGATCGCATAATCGTCCGGGAGGGGGATGCCGGGGCCAGGACCCCTGCGCGTCAGCGGTGCGGTGTAGCCCACATCAGACACCGCGAGGGCGGGTAACTGTTCGATAATCGTGGCCTCGGTATCGGCCCCCTCGTCGATAGCTGCTTCTGCATCCTGCGGGTGCAGGCGATGCATGCGTATGATTTTATCATACAATCGCAAATAATCACGCGCGAGCCGCCGATTGTCATAGCGGGTGGCGGCAAAGCGACGACAAGCAGCCCGCGAGATATCATGGACCTTCAACGCGGCCTCAGCCAGTTCCTCGACGGAGCGCCGAATGTACCCCGTCACCCCATCTTGCAGCAGTTCGGGCACCGAGCCGCAGGGGCAGGTCAACACTGGCGTGCCACAGGCTAACGCCTCGATGAAAACGATGCCAAAGGGTTCGGGCCAGTCGATGGGCATCAACAAGGCCAGGGCGTTGCCCATCACCTCGCGCTTGCCCATCTCATCCACCTCGCCCAGGAACTCGATCAGCGGATGCTGCATCAGCGGCTTGATCACTTCCTCGAAGTAGGGACGGTCGGCGGGGTCCACCTTGGCGGCGATCTTCAGGGGAATGCCCGTCATTTTGGCGATCTCGATGGCGCGATCGGGCCGCTTTTCGGGCGAGATGCGCCCAACGAAGGCCAGATAGTCGCCCACCTCGGGATAGAATTTGAATTTGCTGACATCCACGCTGTGATGCACCGTGCCGACCCAATTCATCTCGGGTAACTGGGATTGCTGGCTCTTGCTGATGGAGATGTAGGGCATGCCGCGATAGGCGTAATAGACCCGCTCATACTCCGGCAGATCTAGCCGCCCGTGCAGGGTGGTGACGGTGGGCGTGGCCGAGTGTTCTGCGAAAGGCAGCGCATAATAGTCCAAATGACTGTGAATGATGTCGAAGCGATCTACCTGACGATAGACCTCAGCCAGCATTGCCATCTGATATGCGCGAACATCGACGGCGGGGTTGAAGTTGAACGCCGCAGGAACGGGCGCGATGAGGTTGGCGCTCGTTTGGGAATCACCCGAGGCAAACAGGGTCACATCGTGCCCCAGTTGCACCAGAGTTTCCGTCAGATTATGGATGAGGCGTTCGGTGCCGCCATACTGCCGTGGGGGGACGGCAACCTGCAAGGGGGCAATTTGGGCAATGCGCATATGGTTTTGTTCCTTTCGCAACGTGGATCAACAAACCAGTGTTTGACCCACCGCTTGATCTATCCTGCAACATTCGTGCCTGATCTATTGCTTTTGGCCTCTACTTAGCAATAATATGTCAAGAATCCCTTCGCCATCTCGCATGCTATCACACTTTGGGGCGTCTCAGCCACCGAGGGTAGTCCCCCTGGTGGCCATCGGCACGCGAGTTTGCCACCGCGACACCTGGATGGACGTTGTATCATGGCAATGCAACGACAGCAAAGGAGGCACGAAGCATGCGTGCGCTAGTGACAGGGGTGGCGGGATTCGTCGGCTCGACCTTGGCCGAGCAGTTGATCGCCGATGGGCACGAGGTGCTGGGCATCGACAGCTTCTTGCCCTATTACTCCCCAGCAATCAAAGAGCATAACCTCTTGGGGCTGCGCAACGCCGCCCGCTTCACCTTCATCGCGGGCGATCTGAACGCGCTGGACCTGCGCAGCCTGTTGGCGGGCACCGAGGTCGTCTTTCACCAGGCTGCCCAGGCGGGCGTGCTGGCGAGTTGGGGCGACACCTTTGGCACGTATGTGGATTCCAACATCCGCGCGATGCAGCGCCTGCTGGAAGCGGCCCGCGACCAGCCCACGCTGCGTCGCTTCGTCTATGCGTCATCCAGCAGTGTCTATGGCAACACACCCGATCTGCCCGCGCGCGAGACGGGTTTACCCGCGCCCGTCTCGCCCTATGGCGTGACCAAGCTGGCGGGTGAGCATCTTTGCAACCTCTACGCGGCGAATTTTGGCATCCCCACCGTCAGTCTGCGCT
>JACDGC010000188.1:409-7076 GCA_013815535.1 Ktedonobacterales bacterium | reverse complement strand
ACCGCACCCTGCGCAGCCTTGACCAAACCGCCCCCACACCGACCGATGGCTCGCGTGCCTTGCGCCGCTGAGTGGCATGGTTATGCCTGGTCGCCTGATGCATTGGCCCGCGTTTGCGCCTGCTGCGCTTCATCGGCCCGGCCAAGCATGCGCAAGATCGTGGCTTTGCTCAGCCAGGCAGCGGTCATTTCAGGGTTGCGTGCGAGGGCATGCTCAAAAGCGGCCAACGCTTCGGGGTAGCGCCGCAACTCATATAAGACAAATCCCATGTTATACCACGATGTGGCGTCATCAGCGTCGAGGCTGATGGCGGTTTCATAGGCCCCCAATGCTTCTTGATAGCGTTTCGCGAAACTGAGGGAGAAGCCTTTGTTGTTCCAGGCGGCGCTATGGCGTGGATTCAGCGCGATGGCTTGCTCATTTGCGGCCAAAGCGGCGCTCCAGCGGTGCAGTTCACTGAGGGTATAGCCGAGGTTATACCAGGCTTCAAATGAATGTGCCGCCAGTTGTGTGGCACGCTCAAAGAGGGGCAGGGCGGCGTTATAGTGCTGTTGACCTGCCAGTGCCTTGCCGCGCGCCAGCAAATCATCAGCGCTCTCTTGCACCTGTGGCGCGGTGGGCGCGGGAACTTCGCCGCGCGGGGTCAGCGCCAGGGTGCGCAAGAGGCGGCGGGCGGCCTCTGTGGCGGAGAAGGGTTGCAGGCCGGGGGCTTCGATCCGCTTATAGTCCTCGATGAAGAGCCACTCGTCGAAATCGCTTGGTTGGATGGTCCCGGCGGTGACGGGCAAGATGGTTCGTGTCACATCGCGTTTATAGAGGTTATAGGCCCAGCGCGCCTCGTCCTTCACCCAGGCCGATTGCATCGCAGCAGGCGAGAGCACCAGGATGAAGATCGGGCGACTTTTCAATTCGCGCTGGATCACGTCCAGCATCTGCCCCGACCCCAGATTGTGTTCGTCGTACCACACATCGGCATCAGCGCTGCGCAACGCGGCAACGATGGCCTGGCAAAACGCGTTATCCGCGTGGGAATGACTGACAAAGATCTGCATCGTCGCCATCGGTTGTCTCCCCTCAGCGTTCACGAGATGCAATACGCCTGCTTGAAAGTAGTGTAGCACACGGTGCCACGGTCAGACGCGTGATGATAGAACATTTGTCCACATTTTCGCGGGTTATCAACAGGGTTATCCACAAAAGCAGGGGAGGGCGCATAGGCTCCCCTGTGCCCTTTCCCATCCAACAATGAAACAGCTTCGTATGTCTGTCTATCGGCATCCATAATGGATATATCCACTGCGTTTCATAAGAAATGGCAATGCTTGCCAGGCGAGCTTCCAGCGGTTCCACACCAAGCGTCTGAATAGATCAGCACATCTACCGGTTGAACCAAGCCCAAAATTGGGGAAGCAGGATAGGGTAAACTTCTTACAACGGCATGAGCCTCATCGATGGCTTTGGTTCGTGCCTGTGGGCGGGAAAATTGCCCACGATGGTAGTACTGCAAACTTGATTAGGAGGTCAAATCCATGTCTGAATTCACTCCTCATCTGTCTTCAACAAGTCGCTCTCATTCACCCATCGGAGTAGCAAGTGTTCCCCTCCCTCGGCGGCTGCTCATATGGTTGACCGCTGGGGTTGCAGGAACTTTATCATTCCCGATTGTCTATCTTATTGAGGGAGCTACCCGCTCGGGATACAACCCCTGGCAAGAAACGATCAGTTCCCTAAGTTTCGGACCAACTGGATGGATACAACGTCTCAACTTTATCGTGTTAGGCATAGGAGTCCTCTGGTTGACTTTTGTCTGGGGCAAGATCCTTCGCGGTGGCAAGAGCGCGATTTGGTACCCGATCTTACGTGGCATTGAAGGCTTGGGATTAGTGGCCATTGGCTTTCTCATCGAAGATCCCCTTCATACTGCCTGCCTGATTGTTATCGTGAATGCCATGTCCTTCGGCTTATTTGTCATCGCCAGGCGCTTCTGGAGCAATCCCGAATGGCATGGTTGGGGAGCCTTTTCCGTAGCCTGTGGACTCTGGCCGATGGTGGTTATGCCCTTCTTCGGCATGGCACTCAATCCGCATAGTGTGTTGAATCCATATGCGGGTTTATTTGAGCGTCTTGCTACTAATGCTGACACGGTTTGGGGAGTCATAATGCTCATTCCATTGTGGGCTGGAAAGAGATTGATGGCCTCTACAAAGTGAGGTCATGCGGCGCTTCAATCTCGACACGGCCAAGTGCTCACGGCTGGATTTGCACGCCGATTGGCAGGGTGGCGACGTGCCGACCTTCACCGATATGGAGGTGCTGCACTTCATCCACCCTGGCAAGGTGAAAGTCGCGTGTATGAGTGAGAGGTGGCGCAAGCCCGCTATGTCGAACACATGTGGTGGATTGCTCATGCGGCGTGTGCGGCGCAGGATAAGCGGTTTGAGGACTGCGGCGAGGATGAGCATCTAGGATGAGTGCGTGGGAAAGACAGCGCAGTTGCTGGATATGGCAATGGGGGTGTTGACGCTGCGCGGGGATGTTGACGCTGCGCGATGAGGACCACATGGAGGAAATCGCGGATTTGCTCAACGGGATGGCCAATGAGCAGGGGGTATTCCTGAGATGCTGCGTGATGAGTGGCAACGGTGCTTCAAACTGGCGACCGCTCATCGCGCTTTTAAGAAGGTGAGTTAGGGGGCAACATCAGAAACACAGTGAACCGCTTGGCATAGGATGCCGAGCGGTTCTTTCCTGAGGGGATGGACAATGAAGATTCGTACCCCTATGAAGGGATATCTGTTTCATAGTCGCATGAGTAATCAAGCAGTATTACAAAGTATTCGTAACTCGCCGCATAAGCCGAGACGACGGAAGTGCGGAGGGCTAAGCCGCATAAAAATAGCAAGCGTAATAAAGCAAACTCATAGACATGAATTGCACCGTCCAGTATCACTCGAACGGTGCAATTCATGTCTAAAAAATAAGGGAAATAGAACAAAGAGCCGTCAGCAGCAAAGGCAGCGCCAGGGCTGGTAGAAAGCGGTATATTGGCAGGAAAATGGTATCCCTGTTAGAACGTCCCGACGTACTGGGCGATGCCATTGAGGATGAATTGCACTGCCAGCGCGGCTAACAACATCCCCAGGATGCGTGACAACACCAGGATGCCGGTCGTGCCCACGCGCCGTTCGATGGCGCTGCTCATCAGCATCGCCCCCAGCGCCAACAGCAGCGTGACCGCCCCCGCCGTCGCCACCACCCCGATGCGCATCGCGTCGCCCCCCGCCGAGGTCATGAGCAGGATGACACTGGCCAGCGTCCCTGGTCCCGCGATGAGGGGGATCGCCAGCGGGAAGACGCTCACATCATCACGCGTGCGGGCATCGCGCTCCTCGCGCTCGGTCTCGCGCGCGCCAGAGGGGCGACCAAACACCATGTCAATCGACACGAGGAAGAGCAGGGCACCCCCAGCGATGTCAAACGCCATCAGACTGATGCCCAGATTCTCAAAGAGCCAGCGCCCAAACGCGCCGAAGAACGCGATCACCAGCGCCGCGATGAAGGTCGCGCGCAGGATGATGGCCCGCCGTTCACTGGCGGAGTTGGACCCCGTGAGCCCCAGCACCAGTGGCACCAGTCCCACCGGATCAATGACCGTCACAAAGGTGACGAATGCTTTGAGCGAAAATGCAAACATGTTGACTGCCTGACCATCAGAATAGCCCGCGCATGCGGCGGGCTATCTCTTATTGACGAATATGCCGAGTGAAGCGACGCGTGGGATGCCCTGGCATGCCCGTTGCATGCGTCGCTGGGTGATTATTGCTGCGCGTCGCTGAGCTTTTCCACCTGGGCGGCGAGGGCGGTGTTGGAGGGTTCGACTAAGATGGACCCGTCGGGGAAGACGATGGTGGGAACGGCCTGATTGCCGTCATTCACCGAGCGGACGTATTCCGCCGCCGCCGCGTCTTGATCGATGTCGATGTTGGTGTATGCGACACCATGTTCATCCAGCCAGCGTTTCGAGCGGCGGCAATCGCCACACCATCTGGTGCTATAGACTATAATCCCGGTTGGGGCTGCCTGACTCATGGGGAATCTTCTCCTCTAGGTTGTTTGGGGGGAACGAGTGCACTTTTCCATTACTTCATATACTGTAGTATAGCATATTTTCGTGTTTCCGGGCAAGCCATGCAGTGTGCTACAATTCCTCATGAACGCATCAGTGTGCATTTCACCGTGTGGCTGATTGAGGAGGATTCCCCCGTGGCACCCGTGCTTGACCGTCACCTGCGTCTGGCCCTGGCGCAGATCAATCCCAGCGTTGGCGATTTGGCGGGCAACACTGCGCGCATCATCCGCGCCATCACCGAGGCCGCCGCGCAGAGCGTTCAGTTGCTTTGCCTGCCCGAGATGGCGTTGACCGGGTACCCACCTGAGGATCTGCTGCTGCGAGCGGGCTTCATCCGCGACACGCGCCACGCTTTGGCGGATGTGATTGCGGCGACGGCGGCCATCCCCCATATGACGGTCATCACGGGGTTCGTGGAGCGCGCCGAGGATTTATATAATGCTGCGGCCATTATCCATGCCGGGCAGTTGGTTGGCACTTATCATAAGCACTTCCTGCCCAACTATGGCGTCTTCGATGAAAATCGCTACTTCGCGGCGGGTCAAGAGGCCCCCATCTATACCATCAGTGGCGTGCGAGTGGGTGTGAACATCTGCGAAGATATCTGGTATCCCACTGGCCCGGCCACTGATCAAGGGTATGCGGGGGCCGAGGTGCTGGCCAACATCAGTGCCTCGCCTTTCCATCGCGGCAAACGCGTGGGGCGCGAGCGCATGTTGGCGACGCGCGCGGCGGATACGGGCTCATTCGTCGCGTATGTCAATCTGGTCGGCGGGCAAGATGAATTGGTCTTTGATGGGGGCAGCTTCATCTTCGATGCGCGGGGCGATCTCGTTGCCCGCTCGCCTTCATTTGTTGAGGACATGCTCATCGCGGATCTCGACATCGAAGGCGTCTTTCAGCAGCGCCTGCACGATCCACGCTTGCGCCAGGCCCGTCTGGATGTCGAAGATCAGGTGCGCTTCTACGCGGTTTCCCCGGCGCCATCCGGTGACGCTGGGCCTGTTGCCCCCCGTCCCGCGTCCATCGCGTTGCCCCAGAGCGATGCCGAGGAAGTGTATGCGGCGTTGGTGTTGGGTACGCGCGATTATGTCGTGAAGAATGGCTTTTCCCACGTCGTGCTGGGGTTGTCGGGCGGCATCGACTCTGCCTTGACGGCGGCCATCGCGGTGGATGCGCTGGGTGCCGAGGCCGTGCATGGTGTGCTGATGCCATCGGACTACTCCTCCCAAGGCAGCCTGGATGATGCGCGTGAGTTGGCGGCGAACCTGGGCATCGCCACTTTTGAGTTGCCGATTCAGTCCCCAGTCGATGCCTTCATGGCGACCCTGGCGGGGCCGCTGGCCGAGGTGCCATTTGGCATCACCCAAGAAAACGTGCAGTCGCGCACCCGTGGCGTGTTGTTGATGGCACTCTCGAATGCTTTTGGCTGGCTGGTGTTGACGACGGGCAACAAATCCGAGATGGCCGTTGGCTATGCGACTCTTTATGGTGACATGGCGGGTGGTTTCGCCGTCTTAAAGGATGTGTGGAAGACGCTGGTCTATCAACTGGCGGTGGCGCGCAATGACCGCGCTGGCCGACCATTGATTCCCGTCAACACCATTGAAAAGCCCCCTTCGGCGGAGTTGCGCCCCGACCAGCGCGACACGGATTCTCTGCCACCCTATGACGTGTTGGACCCCATCCTGGCGGCGTATGTCGAAGATGACCTGGGGCAATCGGCCATCGTTGCGCGTGGCTACAGCCCGGATGTGGTGCAGCGGGTGTTGCGGCTGGTAGACCGCAGCGAATATAAGCGGCGCCAGAGCGCGCCGGGGGTGAAAGTGACGCTCCGCGCCTTTGGGCGCGATCGACGGCTGCCCCTGACCAGTGGCTATCATGATTGGAGCGCTTAGCATGATGTTTGATGAGGGCAACGCCGCCGCGAGCGACCCACCTTTCTTGCTCTTCCACGGCACGGCGAACCCCGAGTTGGCGGACGCCGTGGCGCGCAATTTACACATGGAATTGTCAGCGTGCGACATTGAGCGCTTCCCTGACACCGAGATCCATGTGCAAATTGGTGACAGTGTGCGTGGGCGCGATACCTACATCATCCAATCGGCCTGCGTCGCGCCTGATCCACAGACGGGCGTGCTGATGACCGTCAACGAAGCGCTGATGGAGCTATTCGTGATGCTTGATACCATGCATCGCGCCAATGCCGCGCGCGTCACGGCCATCATCCCGTATTATGGCTATGCCCGCCAAGACCGCAAAGTGGTGGGGCGCGAACCCATCACTGCCAAGTTGGTGGCCAATCTGCTGGCAGCGGCGGGGGCCTCGCGCGTGTTGTGTGTGGATCTGCATAGCCCAGCGGTGCAGGGATTCTTTGACATCGGCATGGACCACCTGACGGCGATGCACACGCTGGCGCGCCATTTGTTGAAGTCGCCGCTGCAAGACGCGGTGGTCGTGTCACCCGATACGGGTGGGGTGAAGCGTGCCGACACCTTCGCCAATATGCTCGATCTGCCGCTGGCCATCTTGCATAAG
>JACDGC010000188.1:0-399 GCA_013815535.1 Ktedonobacterales bacterium | reverse complement strand
GCGGGCGGATGCCAAATCGGTGACGATCCATTCGGTCATCGGCGATGTCCAGGGGAAGCGGCCCATCTTGGTCGATGACATCATCGCCACCGGGACCACCCTGCGGCGGGCGGCGGATGCGTTGGTGAATGCGGGGGCGCAGCCCAACATCGCCATCGTGGCGACGCATGCCGTCCTCACGGATGATGCGCTCGATAAGCTGAAACATCCGGCCATTCAGCGCATCCTCGTGACGGATACTGTGCCCATCGCCGCCGAAAAGCGGCGCAGATTGCCTGTGTTGGAAGTGGTTTCGCTGGCACCGCTGCTGGCCGATGCCATCGTTCGGTTGCATGAGGGGCGTTCGCTCAGTCCGCTCTTTCGCGTCCACGAGGAATCGGACCCGACGCTCCCCTGGCC
>JACDGC010000187.1 GCA_013815535.1 Ktedonobacterales bacterium | reverse complement strand
GATGATGGCAATGACAAGCTTGCTGGAGCCTCGGCAACTACAGAGGTTGGCTTACTTTCGGCATTCTCTTCGCGGACTCGCAAAGGGCGATCCTGATCGTAACGGAGACCGAGATGCAACGCCGCTTGCGCTTTGGCCAACTCCTCACCCAGATAGCCAGCGTGGCTCAGTTGGGTGACTAATCCTTCGCGTACCAGCCCCAGGAACATCGAACCTGCCATTCGTCCGTACATCTCATGCGCGGGTGTGTGGTCTGGCTGGTAGTGTCGCAACACGATTTGTTCTTCTTCCCGATCTAACGTGATGACAAAATAGCCCTTAGGATCGTATTGGAGGGGCTCGCGTTGCCCACCAGGCCGGATCATCGTGAAATGTTCTTCTTGGGGCATCATGGCAGTGAATTCCTCTCTCGTGACGAAGCGCCCCGGATTCCGGGCGACGAGTTCGCGGATGCGCTGCTCAATGGCAGGAAAAGCATCCTCACCACTCCAATCGATGACTTCAATTTGTTGCCGAAACTGGATGATGCTTGCCTCAGTAAGGTTTGGGAGTATCGGCTCATAGCCGGATGCCCCAATAATCTGATGCTGTTCGTCTATACCGCGCTCTGCCAGCGCCGTCAGCGACTGACCAGCATGGAAGAGTGGAGAATCCTTGCCACACAGCAATAAAAACCGAATAGCAGGGTTCGACGTGATGTTGGTGACGATGCGTTCAATGCCGAGATTTGCCGTGTAGACCTTACCAGTGATGGCGACACCGGGAAGGTGTGCTAGTGGTTCAATCAACTGTTCTGAGGTGTTGACGCAGACTGCCACTGAGCCCTCAGGATCACCGATCTTATACGAACCAGTAACGATGGGCCAAGCAAGGTTACTACGCATTACTTGCCTCCCTAAAGATGAATAGCTAGCTAAGGTTGAGAGGACCTAGCAATCCTCCACCGAAGTGCCGGGGCAACGTGTAGGCTGCTGAGGAGGGACAGAGGTTTTTTCTAGTTCTTGCAGACGAGATACGGAGCGCTCGATCCATCCCAGTTCAGCATCCATTAAACTCACCAGATGATCCTGCGCTAATTGCTCGTGGAGTTGCTCGGTAGCGCGCTCAACGAGTTGGCGCCGTTCAACCACCATTTGTCGCCGCTCTTCCAGTAAATGGATAGCTTCTGTGGGTGAAAGATAAGATAAAAAGACCATGCCGACTTCGATGCCAGTATGGGCGACAGTGTACCCTCTCACCACTTCACGCAAGAGGTCCCCGAACATCTGACATCCGTGGTCAGTGAGGGCATAGACCAACCGTTCACGACGGGGGCCTCGTGCGCCAGCCTCAGCAACCACATGCAGCCCACCTTCTGCCGCCAAGCGCTCAAGCAAATAATAGACATTCCCTTTTTTAAGATCGGAATATAAAGCGCCATGCGCCGTCACAATACGATGCACGTCGTAGCCCGACAACGGCCCGGAAAGCAGCAACCCAAGAACGAGCAGTTCTTTGTGCACGGACTCACCCCTCGCCATATGCTGATATTCAGTACTGACTATATGGTAGCAGGGCTTCATCGAAAAGTCAATACTGACTTTCTTGCTTCGAACGTGAATTTGCTATTTTTCCCGAAGAACAGATGCTGAGCGTTGCTCGCGGCGCATCGCGCTGCCGTAAAATGACTGCGCGATCACTTCTGTTCTAGATGAGCACTTCTGATGCATACACAGTAAGACACTTCTTTTTTTTGCACGAGCAAGTGTCAACTCCTTGCCCTATGGTACACTAGTTCTTGAAAAGAACGAGTGAGGTAGACCATGTCGCAGCAAGGCAGTTTGTTTGGCGGGGAGCCAGAGCCGTCTGCCCCAACAGCCTCTAATGAGGCTATGCCGCTGGCTGCTCGCATGCGCCCGCATACCCTGGATGAGGTCCTTGGCCAAGCACACCTGATCGCACCAGGGCGGGCCCTGCGGCGAGCCATCGAGGCCGACCGCATCCCCTCGATGATCTTTTGGGGACCACCGGGCAGCGGCAAAACGACGCTAGCGGAGGTCATTGCCCACACCACGCATGCCCGGTTCGTACGGATGAGCGCCGTCACCGCTGGCGTGGCTGAGCTGCGGCGTGTGGTGGAGGATGCCGCCAAGCTGTCGCGCGCGACGGGGCAGCACACCATCCTCTTCCTCGACGAGATCCATCGCTTCAACAAGGCCCAGCAAGATAGCGCGTTGCCCCATGTGGAGCGTGGCACCATCACCCTCATTGGCGCGACGACGGAAAACCCAAGTTTCGAGGTCAACGCGGCCTTGCTCTCACGCTCGCGCGTTTTCACGCTGCATGCGCTGACGGATGACGATATCAAGTTGATCATCCAGCGTGCTCTGGCGGATCCCGAGCGGGGCTTGGGTGAGCGCGCGCTCACGCTGCCCGCTGATGCCCTGGATTTCATCGCCACCTTCGCCAATGGTGATGCGCGTGCCGCGCTGACGGCGCTGGAAGCCGCTGCCAACGCTTTGCCGATTGGTGAGCGCACCCTTACCTTGCCTTTGGTGGAAGATGCTTTGCAACACCGCGCCTTGCTCTATGACAAGGGTGGTGAAGAACACTATAACCTGATTTCAGCGTTGCACAAATCCGTGCGTGGCTCTGATCCGGATGGGGCGTTGTATTGGCTGGGGCGCATGCTAGAGGCCGGGGAAGATCCGCTCTACATCGTGCGGCGCGTCATTCGCATGGCCAGCGAAGACATCGGCATGGCCGACCCGCAAGCTCTGGTGGTCGCCGTTGCCGCCCAACAAGCAGTGCATTTCGTGGGGATGCCCGAGGGGGCGTTGGCGCTGGCCCAGGCGGTGGTGCATCTGGCTTGTGCCCCGAAATCGAATGCCTTGGAACGGGCCTATATGGCTGTGCAGGCTGACGTCCGTGCCACGCGCAACGATGGCGTGCCGCTGCACCTGCGCAATGCCCCGACCAAGCTGATGCGCGACGCGAAGTATGGCGGTGGCTATGTCTATGCGCATGATGTCTATGAAAGCATCGACTCTGAAGATCCCGCACGCCCACCCGCTGCCAGCGTGCAGCCAGAAGGCTACTTGCCAGAAAATCTGCGCGACCGCCGCTATTATGTGCCAAGTGACCACGCTGAGGGCGCGGAACGGAGCGTCGCGGCCTGGCTGCAACGCCGTCGCGACGCAGACCTTCAAACATGACCGTGGGGAATCCGTGCGGCATTCCCTGCCGGAATGGCTCCGCTCGCGCGCTTGCGACACAGGACCAGTTGCTGCTACAATTCGCCCTATGAAGAGGCGGTTTCGGCTGGCGTGGCTGCTGCTGCGCTTGGCGCTAGTGGGCAGTTGGCCACCACGTGGCCAGCGCCGTTGGATGAGGAAACTTTTGAGCGAAGCAACCACGACACCCACCACCAACGGGGAAGCACCGACGCCAGCACCTCCCCTCCGCAAAGTGACGCTCTATGTGGTGCGCCACGGTCAGACCCACTGGAATGTCGAGCATCGTCTGCCGGGGCAGCTTCCCGATGTGCGGCTGACCGAGGAGGGGCAGCGCCAGGCCGACCGCCTGGGCGAAGCCGTGCGCGAGATGCCCCTGACCGCCGTGGTCAGCAGCCCCCTGGAGCGCGCCCGAGAGACCGCCGAACGGGTGATCGCGGGACGTGCCATTCCGCTGCATTTCGAGCCGCGTTTGATGGATACCAATGTAGGCCCATGGGCTGGCAAGCTGATCGCCGATCTCAACAAAGACGACCCCACCTGGCGGGCTTTCGTGCAGCGCCCCACCCAGCCGCCCGCCGGGGTGGAAGGCTTTTATGACGTGTTGCAACGTGTCGTGGCGGCGGCAGAGGCGGCCCGCCATGATGAATCGCTCGGGGATTACGTCATGTTGGTAGCGCATGCAGATGTGGTGAAATTGTTGCTGAGCCACTATCTGCGGCTCCCCATCGAGGGCGCGGGATGGTTGCAGGTGCCCAACGCCAGCATCACCGCTTTGGCCTTCGAGGGCGATCGCGGCCCATCCGTGTTGGCGCTCAATTGGTTGCCCGCTCCTGCCTGGCTGAAGCCGATGGCCGAGCCCAAGAATGAGAGCCTCACCAGCGCCGCGCCTGAGCATCCCAACGACCCAGCGGCCTTTCTTTCCGTCCCCGATCAGCCGACGCCCGCCTAGCCTGCATCCCCTTCCCCTTGCGCCCGCACAATGGGAACCAGCCTCAGAAAACGAGGGACCCCACGCATGTACTTCGATGCCAGCAATCCCTACCACCGCTATCGCTTGCATTATGAGTCTGACAACCAACTCTCTGTGCCCGAGATCATTGCTCACGGCAGCGTCGATGCGCACACTGCCGCCACCATTTGGGCGCTGTTGGATAAACGCGCCTCTTACATCATCGCCGGACCGACGGACCCCACCCCTGGCGTCGGCAAGACGACGACCCTCAACGCGCTGCTGCCGTTCTATCCTGCTGGCACCGGGCTGGTCTATACCCTGGGCATATACGAAGATTTCGCTTTCCGTGGGGATGTGCCCCCTGGCGAGACGACAGTGTTGGCGAACGAGGTCAGTGACCATCTGCCGATTTATATGTGGGGGGGCAAGGCCCGCACCTTCCTGCGGCTGCCAGCGGATGGGTATACCATCGCCACCAGTTGCCACGCGGATGCCTTGCCCGATGTGCTGGGCATCTTGCGGCAAGACCTGCGGCTGACCGTGCATGACGTGCATCGCATCCAAATCATCGTGAATATTGGCTTGCAGGGCAGCACATGGCGTGGGCGTCGTCGGTGGCTGACGACGCATTTTATGCCACCCGCCACCGACGATGCCACGGCGAAGGTGCAGCCGTTGCCGATCTCGCGTTGGGACGCCGCAACCGATACCTTTGGCAACGCGGACGACGCGGTCGTAGCCACCATGGCAGCCTGGGTGGGCATGGACGCCATTGCCTTTGTGGCCGATGTGGAGCGGCGTGAAACCCTGTTGCAGCGCTTGGCCGACGAAGGGGCGGACTTCAATGCCACCTTGCGTGCCATCCGGACGTTTCGGGGCGACCCCGTGACCGATGATGCTGACGCCCTGCCCGAAGATGAGGACGACGAAGCGTGAGCACGACTGAGGTGGTGCTGGGTGCGACGCTCACCCGCCACACGACGCTCATGCAGGTGGCGCTGGCGACGACCGCTGGCGACGTTCTGGCGCGTCGTCAACGCGTCTCAGCGGTGCCGCTGACCCCTGCCACAGCGATCACCGTGCTCGGAGAATTGGCACGCGACTTGCAACATGCTAGCAGACGAGAAGGCATTCGGCTGGTGGCGTTGACCTTCGCCCTCGAAGCCACGCTCGACGTGGAACGCGGGACGGTGGTGACCTTGCCGCCGAGTGGTGACTGGAACCACGATGCTTTCACAGCGCGACTGACAACGGCGTCAGAGGCACTGTTGGTGTCAATGTCAGGGGAGGGGGCACTGCCCCCTCCCTTGGTGCGTCTGGTCACCGTGACGGATGCCGCCACGTCGGGTGAAGCACTGGCGGGCGCTGGCCGTGGTGCCGCTGCTAGCCTCTTTCTGGATCTCAGCCGCACGGTCGCCTGCGGCGTTTGGTGGGGGGGCCACCTGTTGCAGCGCCCGCATTTGGGGGCATTAGGCCATTTGCCCATCCCTGGCGCGACGGAGCGCTGTGCCTGTGGTGGCATCGGGCATCTTGAAACGCGCGTCTCTGCCCAGGCCTTGGTGCGCCGCATGATCGGCCTCTTGGTCGAAGCGCCCGCAACCGAGGCCGCCGTGATGCGCCTGACTGGTGGGCGTGCTGAGGCGTTGACCGTGACCGAGATCTGGCAACTCGCATGCGAAGGGGATCCCATTGCTGAGGCCCTGATGGCCGGGGCGAACGCCCCCCTGGCGCAGGCCATCTTGGCAAGCCTGTTGCTCTTGGATGTGGAGCGCGTCATTTTGGGCGGCAGTCTGGCCTATTGTGGTGTGAGTTGGCGCGATGATGTGCGCGCACGTCTGGCGTCCCTCGCGCCGCCTGCCCGTGCCCACGAAATGGCCGAGCGCATCGTTTTGGCTGAACTGGGACCTGATGTGGCCTTGCGCGGCACGCTCGCCCTGGCAAACGCCGCCGCCCGTGGCATATACTAAGGGGTAGAGGCACGGCAGGTCACTCAAGGCAACGGCGGGCAGGAGGGCGAGCGTGACGACGACCACACATCAGACGCGCATCAGCAACCGATACGTCATTGGTGAAGTGCTGGGCCAGGGTCTGGGCAGCACAGTCGTGCGCGGCGAGGATGAGATCCTCCGTCGCCTGGTTGCCATCAAGCAGGTGCGTCCCGCTTTTACCGAAGCCTATCGGGCGGCCTTGGGGGCGACGGCGCGCATCGGTCACCCCGCCTATATCGGTGTCTTTGATGCGCTGGAGCACGAGGGCCAACTCGTCATCATTCAGGAATATGTCATTGGTCAGCGCTTCACCGAGTTGGCTCATGCGCGGCTCTCGACGGGGAGCGTGGCACGCATCGGGCGGCAACTGGCACTGGCGCTGGCCCATGCCCATCGCCAAGGGGTCGCGCATGGCGACCTCACCCCAGCAGCGCTCTTTCGCGACCAGTGGGGCGCGATGCGCATCAATAATATCTTGCTGCCCCCCGACGCGGCGTATTTTGCCGCTGCCAGCCGTCTGCTGAAGCCGGGTGATGAGCCTTGGTCGGTCGCCACCCCCACGCCCCAGGGTGATCTGCGGGCGGTGGGCGTGGCACTCTGGCTGTTGCTGGCGGGCCGCCAAGCGCCCCCGCCAGAGGCCACGGGCGCGCAAACCGATTGGGAGTTGACGGGCCGTGAAGTGCCCCCGCATTTGCGTGATGTCGTCGAGCGCCTGATCGATAGTGATCATCCGCGTGCCTTGGGGTCGGCTGAAGAGGCGGTGCACGCCTTTGGGGCCATCATCGGCGCGGAGGACGTGCCGCCGCCCCGCTCCACGCCGCCGTGGTCACTGCCCCCCTCGCGCCCCGATGTTGCCGAGACGAATCCGTCACACCACGCCTCCGCTGCGGCGGCACGCGACGCGCCCGAGCCGCCTACCCAGCCGAATGGACCATTC
>JACDGC010000186.1 GCA_013815535.1 Ktedonobacterales bacterium | reverse complement strand
ATGTCGGCCAGAAAGTGGGTGAAGGGATTGTCGTGCGGCGGGCGCTGGCGCACGGGCATGTAATCGATTAGATCCGCCACGCCACCTGAGGGGGTGAAGCGTGTGTGCAGCATATTCGTGCCATCCAGGTAGCGCATCGTGCCATCCGCACCCCCCATTGGGGCAAATTGGAAGTAGCCGCCTTGCGCGGCATCTAAGGTGCGGCAAAAGATGGCGGGGCTATCGAAATGCGGCAGGCAGCACCAGTCAATCGATCCATCCGGGGCGATGAGCGCGGCGGTGCGGCAATCACCAATCGCCCCATAATCGCTGATCGGGCGATAGGGCGGGCGCGCTGATTGTGACGTGGCTGATGTTGGCATGGTGGCTTCCCCCTGGTGCTATCTCGACAGTGACGCACGCAAGTCCGTTGCCACTCGTTCGGCTGCTCTGTGGGCCGCCAGACATCACCGCTGCCTTGGCTAGGAAGAATGCCTGCTGTTTGTGCCAGCGGCGGGAATATGCTAGGATGTGACATAACCTGCATGTCACGCGACGGAGGAATCCATGCCAGAGTTCAACCCACCTCTTATCTTCGGTCATCGTGGCGCGTCGGCCTATGCCCCTGAAAATTCGCTGGCCGCCTTCACGCTGGCCGTGCAACAGGGAGCCGAAGCGATTGAGCTCGATGCCCACCTGACGCGCGATGGTCAGGTGGTGGTGATGCATGACGACACCGTTGATGCGACCACAAACGGTCGGGGGGCCGTTGCTGCCATGACGCTTGAGCAAATTCGCCAACTGCGTCTGCGTGCCCGCACCCGTGGCCGGACGGGGCAACTCGGTGCCCCGAGCATCGATGAACCCGTCCCCTTGTTGCGTGAGGTGTTCGACCGCATCGCCCCCAGTGGTGTCACCATCAATGTCGAGCTGAAGGCGGCACAGGGTGGTGCGTTGGCCGATGCCGTCGCGCAGATCATCGCCGAACGGGGGCTGGGTGAACAGGTTTTGCTCTCTTCGTTTGATCGCGCCGCGCTGGCCTATGTGCAAGAGCGCCATGGGCATCTGCGCCGCGCGCTGCTCTTTCCTTCCTCGAACATCGAGGGCGTGATGACGGGCATGATGAATAGCCAGGGCTGGGTGACGGGCGCGCACATGCTGGGCTGCGAGGCCATCCATCCCTTTTGGCGCGTCGTTTCGCTGGGGCTGACCAGCCGCGCCCATGACCTGGGGATGGAAGTCAACGTCTGGACGGTGGATGACGCCGCCACCATCCGCCGCCTGGTGGCGATGGATGTCGATGGCATCATCACCAATGATCCCGCCAACGCGCATGCCGTGGTGCGGCAAAACACCAGCGTGCGGGTGGGGTGAAGGTGGCGGGTTCCCCACGAAGGAGGAGGCCATGGCCGAGGAACTAGAACGCGATGAGGTGGTGGTCGTCGAGACGAATCTCGATAACGTCACTGGTGAACAACTCGGCGACCTGCTCGACCGCCTCCTGGTCGCTGGGGCACTCGACGTCAGTTACACCGCGATGCAGATGAAGAAGAACCGCCCGGCAACGTTGGTGCGCATCATCGCCCGCCCGGCGGATGCCGAACGGCTGGCCGCCTTGCTGGTGCGCGAGACGCCCACCTTGGGGGTGCGCCTTCAAACGATGCAACGCTTGATCGCCGCGCGCCAGAGCGTGACCGTCGCATCCCCCCTTGGCCCCGTCGCAGTGAAGCTCAAACTGTTGGCGGGTCAGGTCGTCGCCGCCGCCCCTGAATATGACGATTGTGCGCGCATCGCCACCACCACCGGCCTGCCCCTGGGCGAAGTCATGGCGCGACTGGACCACTGGCTGCACGATCACTATGGACTGACGCAGTAGCTACCATTCACGACAGAGCCTTTTAGGCAATGCTGTGGGGCACGCTCCCTCACTGATTTCATGGGGGAGCGTGTGGAGTCATGCGCCATTTTCGATAGGAGACAGATAGGAGATGGCGAGCATCCAGTGCCCTGTTGGCAAGCATATCCCATTCGGTTCATCCGCCAAGTCGATGGTGGTGTGGCGGGCAATCACCAAAAACAGCGTCACCGTGACCGGCGGCGATTGCTCATGCGCAACTTCACCAGATTCCAGCGAGTGCGCAGATCAGCGAAAGGGGGGCGGTTCGATCCCCGACCTCCCTGATCCAGGGTGGTGCCACGCCACGCCGCGACGGGTGGACGATTTCCCCGCAGCCAGGCATTGAGCAACGCCGCGACGATCAGCAAGAAACCAATGACGACGGCCAGGCCGAGCAGTGCATCGGTCAATCCGCCAAACGGCTGCACGATCCAGCGGACGACCTGCGCGGCGAACGCGATGCCGAGGCCCACCACCAACCAGAAGGTGGTGTCTGTCGTTGGCAGGGAGGGACGGCGCGCGCTGCGGATGGGCGTCGGGCGACGGTTCATCGCGCTGACGCGGTCACGCACCGTCGGGGGCCGCTCATCATCGAACTTCCGCAGGATCTCATCGATTTCACGCTCGTACTTGCTGGACATGCTCGCATCCTTCTTCAACCACGGGCAATTGAGGCATCATAGCGGGCGAGGTTGCGCCGCAAGGTCGTTCCGCGACGCTCCCTATATGTAGATAGTATATAACGTTGGCCCTAGGACCGTGCAAGAAAGCCCCCTTTGGGCGAGTGGTTGGAAGACGGCCAGCCAGAGAGAGGGTGATGGGCGTGTTGGACCGCCCAGCCTCCCTAGCGTTCGTGCAAAATCGTTTGTGCCTCCGTCACCAGGGCTTCAGTGGGGAAGGGTTTGGTGAAGTGATGGGCCACCCCCAGATCGGCGCTCATATGGCGATAGAGCGCTTCAGCTTTCGCCGTCATGACGATGACGGGAATGTCGCGCGTCTGGTCGTTATCATGCAATTTTTGCAACACTTGATAACCATTCGCGCCCGGCAACATCAGGTCCAGCACCATCAAGTCGGGCAAGCCTTGGGCCAGGGCGGCTTCCATCTCGTGCTGGTTGTGGGCGGCCCGCACCTCGAAGCCCGCGTCTTCCAGTGCGAAACCGACTACGTTCAGGATGTCGTCGTTATCATCGACGGTGAGGATGCGCTTCGCCATGGTGTGCCTCTCCTTCATTGTCTGCGCAGAACGTTACGATGCCTTCTTGGTATGGTCGCGTTTGTCGCCGTCCAAGAGGTGATGTTTGCCCAGGTAGTAGCTCAGATCGGGCACGCCCAGGATGCGCGCCGTTTCGCCGTGGTTGCCCCCCGTCTGGCGCAACGTTCGCATGATCAAACGCCGCTCGATCTGGGCCTTCAACTCGTTGAGGGTGATCGCCTCAAAGGGGGCGATGTCGAACCACCGCTCCCACAGCGCGTCTGGGTCCGGCGCAGTCAAGGCGGGATCTTGCTGCCCCGTGATCTCGGGCGGCAGATGCTCGGGCAAAATCTCTTGCCCCGCGCAGAGGATCAGCGCGCGTTCCAACACATTGCGCAGCTGGCGGACGTTGCCAGGCCAGGTGTAATTCGTCAGCAGTCGCAGCGTGTGCAGGCTGATCTTGCGTTTGGGCTTGCTCAAGGATCGCCCCAACTCGCGCAGGAACATGGCGATGAGCAGGGGGATGTCTTCGCGCCGTTCGCGCAGTGGCGGCACACGGATGGTGAAAACATTCAAACGAAACAGCAGATCTTGCCGAAATTGATTGCGCGCGACGGCTTCTTCCAGGTCGCGATTGGTGGCCGAGATGACGCGCACGTCCACATGCACCTCGGCTTCGCCGCCAATGCGAAAGAAGCGGCGGCCTTCCAAAACGCGCAACAGGTTGGGCTGTGCGGCGGGGGGCATCTCACCGATCTCATCCAAGAAGATCGTGCCCTTGTGCGCCAACTCGAAGTCGCCACGACGCAGCGCCCGCGCATCGGTGAAGGCGTGGGCTTCGTGGCCAAAGAGTTGATCTTCCACCAAGGTTTCAGGCATGCCCCCGCAGTTGACCGGGATGAAAGGGCCGCGTGACCGCCCACTGGCCGCGTGGATGGCCCGCGCCAGCACCTCCTTGCCAGTGCCATTTTCACCCAGAATCAACACATTCGAGTCATAGGGAGCCACTTGATCCAGATCGTGCCAGACGCGACTCATGGCGGGGCCAGTGCCGCGCACCGTCGTATCAGGTCCATCACCCCCCGTCAGGCGGCGCAGGGTGCGCACTTCGCGGCGCAGACCATCCAGCGTCATCGCGCGGTCGATGGCGCGGTCCAGATCCGCTGGTTGATAGGGTTTTTCCAGATAATCGACGGCCCCCAGCTTCATCGACTCCACGGCGGTGCCAACACTGGCACGCTCGGTCATCATGATGACGGGCATTTCAGGGTCCGCAGTGCGCAGGCTGGCCAGCAGCGATGTGCTGATGCCATCTGGCAGATGCAGGTCCAACAGCGCCAGATCGATGGTTTCTTTGCGTGCGAAGGCCGCCCCTTCAGCCAGGGTGCTGGCGATCTGCACACGCGCACCCTGTGCCCGCAGTTGGTTGGCGGTGAACTGTGCCAGTGTGTCATTATCCTCGACCAGCAAAATCAGCGCATCGGTCAGTGTGGGTCGTTCATCCATGTGTCAGTGCCCCCTTGGGTGGTCAGCTTGCTCTATTTCCCTGCTGGCAGGCGCAGGGTGAAGCGGGTGCCGTGCCCAACCTCGGTGTAGACCGCACAGGTGCCGCCGTGGGCATCGACGATCTGCTTCACGGTTGCTAGCCCCAGACCATGCCCGGCGACTTTCTCGAACGTCTTGCCCATCTCCCAGATGTGCGGAAGGCGCTCAGCGGGGATGCCGGGGCCGGTGTCGATGATGTCAATCTCCACAGCCTTTTGCCGGTTGTCGGGCAACAACAGCTCCGTCTCGTTGGTGGTGGTCGCATAGCTGGGCAGTTGCAGCCGTGGCTCCACCGGGCCAGGCCAGTGCGCGTCACGCGCCGCCTTGGGGGCATGCAGCGCCGCCGAGGGACGGGTGGTTCGTGTGATCAAGGTCAGTTTGCCGCCCCCCCGCATCGCCTCGATGGCATTGATCGCCAGATTTTCAACGGCACGGGCGATCTGCATTTCATCGGCGAACAGCGTCACCCCTGGCTCGCATTGGCGCTCCATCACCACGTTCGAGAGTGCCGCACGGGGCATCAGCACCCGCGTGATGCCTTCGAGCAATTCGCCCAGATCAAAGACCCCACGCTGCAAGGGCCGGGGACCAGAGAGATAGAGAATGTTGTCGGCAAGCGCCTTCATCCGGTTGATTTCTTTATGTAAATAGGTCATATCTTGCCGTGCCTCGGTGTTGGAGGCCACCAGCGGTTCGATCTGCCCGATGCCCATCAAGAAGCTATTGAGCATATTGCGCAGATCGTGCGAGATCATGCGGGCCTCGTTGCCAATGGTGGCGGCGTTATCCAGCCGCCGAATCTCGCCTTCCAGCACCCGCAGGGGCGTCTTATCCTGAAAGGCGCACAGCACCCCCATCTCGGTGCCATCCGCGCCACGAAGGGGGGCGATGGTGATGCCCATCGTCAACTCGCCGCCGTTGGCGAGGCGCACCTGCACCTCGCGCTGCTGCGGCACGCGCCGCTGACCCAGCCCATGGCGCACCAGATGAAGCCCGGCCTCGGCCAGGGGCATCACCTCCTCGATGGGCTGGCCCAACGCGGAGCGGTCGCCCAGCCCCAGCAGTGCCGCGCCCTGCGGGTTGAGCGAGGTGACGCGCCCCTCGTTATCCGTCGTCAGGATGCCGTCTTGGATGTTGCGCAAGATGGCGTCTTGAAACCGCTCTTGGTTTTGGGTGCGTTCCAGCATAAAACGGCTCTGTTGGCGTGAATGCTCGGCATCACGTTGCAGCCGCGTCCGTTGCAGCACCGTGCTGGCCGTATTCGCCAAAATCGCCAGCAGATCGCGTTCGCTATCTTGCAGCAAGTGGCGCTGTTTGCGAAAGGCCAATGCCAGCACCCCCACGATGCGCACGTCCGCGAACAAGGGGAAGGCATAGAACGATTGCACCCCCTCGGGCAGTAAATGTGCCAGCGGCCACATCCGCACGTCATTGAGGATGGTCGGTGCCTGGATGGCGCGGATGATCTCGGGCGGCAGCCACTTGCTGCTCTCGCGTGGCCCCGCCCCCCGCAGCACCACGGCACACATATCAGAATGCGAAATGCGGCTGACTTGGCGCTCGACGATCATCACCGCCGCATCCAGATCCAGCACATTGTTGTTGAAGGCATTGGTCAGCCGCGTCAGCAGATCCATCTCTTCGGCGCGGCGGCGATTCTCGGACCCCAAATGCGCGTTTTCCAGGATGATCCCTGTCACCCGCGCAACATCCATCAACCCCAGCAGCAGCATCTGGCTGGGGGGTAAGCCGTTGGTGCCCCACTGCGCTTCCGTGTCGGGGATGATGACCAACACGCCAACCGCGCCGCCTTGCCCCAACATTGGCGCGATGATGCGACGCGGCGCCCCTGGCGCGCTGGGGACGATGATGACATCACGGTCGCGCAGCGCCTGCGTTTCGGGCACATCTTCATCGAGCGCGATGGGTTCCACATGCCCGATGCGCAACAGGGTGGAGGTGTAGCCTCGTGCGGTGACTGCCGCTGTGCTGCTGACCATATGCAGATAGTGATCGCGAATCTCATACAGCACCACCCGGCGACAGCCCAGGTAGTCGGCCACACTGGCGGGGATGAGATCGACCAGGGGCGCTATCGCGGGACGGCTGGTGAGCGCATCGATAAGTGCGGGCAATGAACGGTGGCCCTCTGGCGGGCGCATCCGTGGATCGTGAGGGATGAGTGAGCCAGCCGCCACCCCCCCTGGCGGGGCGAGGCGGCGTAATTCGGGCTGCTCGGGCAAAAATGCGTGGGGATCACTGATCATCGAGATCCTTCTCCTCGTGGCTGGTGGGGCAGTTCGCATCCTGCGAACAGGCTCTCTTCTATTGTGTCATATCGGGCAGGGGGCTTGTCAAACACCCGGGGCCATCGGGAAAACTGCCACAGCTTCACCCGTCTGATGCATGCCGCCAGTGGCAGGGTGGGGCCAACCGTCAACTAGGCGGTGGGGGTGCTGGGCACAACCTCATAGAACTCGATGCCCCCTGCCGTAGGGCCATCCGCGCTGC
>JACDGC010000185.1 GCA_013815535.1 Ktedonobacterales bacterium | reverse complement strand
ATTCCTGGTCACCAGTTCGCGGCCACTGCCTGTTCCGCTGGCACCTTGGCGTCTTTTTTGCAATGGCACAGCACAGCAAAGAGGATTGGCGGCAGCATATGGACGTGCGATTTTCGCTCCGCTGGAGCATGGGATTCCTACTAGGGTTGGCGTGCATCCTGAGTGGATGCGCACGCTTGCATGCGCTGGCGGGCAACGCCACGGCCACGCCCCCCACCTGGGCACTGGGGTTGGTGGGCGCGGGTCTGGGGCCAGGCGGCGTCGAGGGCAGCTATAGCGGCAACGGGGCGCAACTGGCCATCGAGCAGGTGAATGCTCATGGGGGCATCCTCTGGCACGGAACGCGCTACCAGTTGGCGACGGTGTTTAGCGGTGCCAGCGCGGTGAGTGATCGCGTCCGCGAACTGCTGGGGCACGATCCGCCCATCGTGGCGTTGTTGGGGCCAGACGAAAATGACGCAGCTGTCGCGGCCATGCCCTTGCTGGCAAGCGCTGGCCTCCCCACCCTGACGCTAGCGATGGCATCAGAGCTGACCGCGCCACCACAAAATGGTGGAACGCCAACGATTCTGCGCCTGCGTCCCGCGCTGACGACCTGGGCAGCGGCGCTGGCGAACTACGCCGTCCAGAGCGGCGGCACGTTCGTGTTAGCCAGCGAAGATGATCCCTATGGCCATGCCGGGGCAGCGGCACTGGCCGCAGCGGGGCCACATCCCGCCGCCCAGGTCAATGTGCCGCCGGGGATGATCGATGCCACCGCGAGTGTCAGTGCCATTCTCGCGCTCCATGCGAGCACTGTGCTGTGTTGGGGAGCCGAGGCCGAGGCCGCGACGCTGTTGCACGCGTTGCACGGGGCGGGCTGGGCCGGACAATTCCTGGTGGGCGCGGTGGATGCCACCTTCATCGCGCTGGCGGGCAGGGATGCCGCAGGGGTGGTTGGGGGCATCACGTGGTCCCCCGACCTGACCGACACAGCCAGCCGGCAATTCACCGCCGCGTATGTGCAGCGCTTTGGCGCGCTGCCCGACGAGCACGCCGCCGCGCTCTATGACGCGGTGAATCTGTTGTCCGCCACCTTGGCCCAGGTGGGGCCAGACCACGCCGCGCTGCTGGCGGCGCTGCTGGCACTGCCCAGCACCGCTGGCGTCGCGGGCACCTATCGCGGCACGGCCAGTGGCGATCTGCTCGCCGCGCCCCATCTGGTGAATGTGCAAGGCACCACGGTGCGCCTGCTGGGGTCGTGAGCCGCTGAGATGAGATCCCCCATGTAAGCACCTAGACCAGGGCAGGTGCCTCAGCCAAGAAGGCCAGCACGGCCTGGTTATAGTCAGCGGCACGCTCGACGATGGGGATGTGCCCCGTGTTGGGATACAAAATCAGCCGCGCGCCGGGGATATGCTCAGCCAGGTAGCGACCATTCGCAACGGGAATCAGCGGATCGACCTCGCCATGGATCACCAGCGTTGGCACGGCGATCTGCCCCAAGCGTGCCGCCGCGTCGTGCTTCAGGCACGCCTGCAACTGGCGACGATAGGCTTGCGCGGATTGGGGGCGATGGCGGGCGATCTCGGCGATGTCCTCCCACTCATCCGGATGAGCGGCGCAGTAGCCAGGGGCCATAATGAGGTTATAGGTCTGTTTGGCGATCTTCCCCGCGTCACGGCGGCCCAACCGAGGCATCAGCAGCATCGCCTGGATGCGTGGCCCCGCCCCCACATGGGTTTTGCCGCCCGCGCTGGTGGCGGTCAGCACCAGCCGCTCGACCATTTCGGGGTGACGCAACGTCAGTTCCAGCGCGATGAAGCCCCCCATCGAGATGCCAACGACGAAAGCGCGCGCGACGCCCAGCGCACGCAACACGGCGGCGGCATCTTCGGCCTGGTCAGTCGTGGCGTAGAGGGCGGTCGCCAGATCGCTATCCCCCACATCGCGGTGATCGATGGCGATGGTGCGGTAGTGTTCGCCAAAGGCAGCCATCTGGCGGTGCCAGCCCTGGCGCTTGGCGGCTAACCCGGTCAGCAACAAGATGGTGCCTTGGGGCGCGGCAGGTGCGACTTCTTCATAGGCGATCTTGCGCCCAGCGACCGAAACGAAGTGGGGCGTGTTGAATTGCATGCGATCACTCCTCTGTGAGCTAGGCCGCCATTTTGGGGAGGGCAAAGGGGGCGAAACGGCGCAACCAATAGGCCACGCGCGGCACGGCACCCGGGAAGACTTCGCGACGGCGGCGGCGAATCCCACGCAGTAATTGTTCTATCACGAAATCGGGGCTATAGAGGATGCGGTCGGGCAACTGCGTGCGCGGGGCCGCGCCGTAGTGAGGAGATTCCAAAATGGCGGTGCGGGCAAAAAAGGGATAGAGGTTGGTAGTGTTGATGTGGTAGGGGGCCAGCTCATTCGCCAAGGCCTCGCCAAAACCACGTAGCCCAAACTTGGCGGTGCTATAGGGAACGATCATCGGCGTGCCCGCGATGCCCGCCAGTGACGAGATATTGACGATGTAACCGCTGCGGCGCGCCATCATCGCTGGCAAGAAACGATACGTAAGCCGCATGGGTGCCAACAGGTTGATCGCCATCAACTGCTCCCATTGCGCTTGGGGCATGTCGGTGAAGTGACCCGACATCGCGATGCCCGCGTTATTCACCAGCATGCCGATGTGGGGCGTGATGGCGACCGTCTGTGCATGCACCGCCGCACAGCCCGCATCGCTGGCGAGGTCAGCGCCGATATACCCCAGGATCTGCCCCATTCGTGGTTCGAGTTGGGCCGCTTTCACAATGCCCGCCACCCGTGCGCTCAGCGCATCCTGGGCGAGATCAGCCAGGACGAGGCGGCTGCCCGCCTGCAAAAACTGGCGAATCATGGCCGCGCCAAAACCACCCGCCGCGCCCGTGATGAGGACGACCTTGCCTTCCAGAGAATAGGCCATACCACAGTACCCCGCTGTACAAAAATGGTGTCGCTGGGCACATTCTAGCATGTTTTGCAATGGCGCTCAATCCTGAACCATATTTCAGGCATGCGCGGTGTGATAGAATGAGGCGAGATGCGTGATGAGGCGACACCAGCAATGAAGACACTCCCCCACGATGCGGCGCTGCCCAACCGCACCCAGCGGCGCAAGGCCCGCACCGCCCAAGCGATTATCGAGGCCGCCGAGCAGCAATTCTTGGAGCACGGCTACGCGCCAACCACGCTGGAAGCGATCGCAGAGGCGGCGGATGTCGCGGTGGGGTCGATCTATTTTCACTTCGCGGGCAAGGACGACCTGTATCTGGCGGTGATGGAGCGTGCCGTCGCCCAACTAGATGCCTATGAGACGGCGGCCCTGGCCCCAGAATTGACGCCCCGCGAACGCCTGATCGCGCTGGGTGACGCCTATCTGCGCTTTGCCTTGGACCATCCCCGGGCCTTTCGGCTGATGGCCTTCGCGCAGGAGGATATGAGCGGGGTAGCTGGCCCAGCAGCAGAGCGACGGGCGCGCATCGACGCGCAGGTGGAGATGTTGATCGCGCGTCTGACGGGCATCGTAAGTCAGATGGTTGGGGTGGGGCAAACACCGGCCATCGATGCGCCCCGCGCGGCACGCTTCCTGTGGGGCGCGTGGAACGGCGTCATCGCGCTCCATCTTTTTTCGCATACCCCGGTGGAGGGTGAGATCGCGGCGGTGCTGGCGGAAGGGCGGCGGCTCTTGACTGCGGGTTTCGACGCGCTGGTGGGCGGCGCCACCCCTAACACCTCCCCATCTGCGGATGGAGAGGAGAGCGTGTTTCGTGGCTAGCCCATTTCGTTATTTCGCTTGGCCGCAGCAGTTCTCGCCATATACCGAGATGCCGAGTGAGTGTGATATCTGCCATCTCGCACGACCAGGATCCCGCAATTTTTCTTTCGGTGACGACGATAAAGAATAGTTTGTCGGCGTCCGTCTCTTTCAATGCCTTACCTGTGGCGAATAGCCGATTCTCTGGAATATGGATGAGGCAAGACAGCGCCTCCAGCATGAAACTGGAGGCGATCAAATGGTCATCAGCGGGGGGCATTGGCGCGATCTGGCATTTTGTTGATGTGCTCGACAGCGATTTTGAGTGAGACGCGCTGGCGCTGCAAGCCGCTGGCAGGGTACGCGCGGCCCAAATATTTTTGGGCGAATTGCTGGATCTGCTCCACCGCCCCTTCGGTGGTAATCTCGATGACGCGCCCGCGCAGACCAATGGCAAATGCAGGATTCGACGGGTACGCGATGTTCAAGGCCACCCGTGGATCGCGCTGGACGTTGCGTAGTTTTTGGTAGCCCTCCACCGTGTTGATAAGGATGTGCTGCCCATCGGTATCGACCCAGGTGAGGGAAATGTGGGGCGACCCATCCGGCATCAGCGTAGAGATATGGCAATAAGCGGTCTGCTTCAGCAAGCGTAACAGCGATTCAGGCAGCGCCATGGGCGCATCGGGTGATGACATGGATGTAATCTCCTTGGGGGATGATGTATTTGCGTAGCTGGGCACTCAATCCGCCATCCCTGCCAGCATCGCCGCGACCTCACGCACGGCAAAGGCCAGGAAGGCATCGCGGTCGGGCGCGATGGCCCCCCATAGGCGGTCGATGATGTTCGCCATCGCGGCGACGTTGGGGGATTTCACCCCATGCTTGAACTCCAATTGCAGCGTATAGGCTTCAGAGAGTGCTTCGCTGGTGGGGTCCACGAGAGCGACGGATTTGGGGAAGTTGGTGATGTTCGCCGCCAACGCGTCGGCGGGAACGCCGAAGTGACGGGCGAGTGGTGCCGTCACCATCCGCACCAACGCGGCATCGCCACAGGCGTCCGCCACCGCGCGGCCCAGGTGGGGATAGACACGCCCGAGCCCCACCTCGAAGCTCATCTCGGTGAAGTTGTGCGCCTTCCACCAGCCGAGCTCGGGGTCCACCCCTGTCGCGGCTACGACATCTGCCACGAAGGGGCGTGCCCGCTCGAAGGCATAGCCGCGCTCGGCCCCTGGCTCATAGCCCTCATCGCTATACCAATCGAAGCCGTGTGGTTCGGCCATGTGCGTCAGCGCCGCGCGCACGAAGGGCAGAATCTCTGGCGCGTCGGTGCGGGCGAAGTCCAGGAGCGCCAGACCCTCGCGGTGCGTCTGGTGATGCGTCAGCGGACCATCGAAGAGCATGTCGGGCCAGACACAGCCAAGATAATGCGCGGAGGTAGGATTGGCGAAGATGCGTTCCATCAGATACGCATGCGCGATGGGAAACATGCAGAATCGTCCTTTCGGCAGAGCGCTCTCAAGGTTGTGTCACACGACCGATGCCAAATTGATTGCCCACCTGGGTGACGATGGCACCACGCAGATCGACTTCCAGCAAATCCTCCGAGGGGACCAAGCTGCCAACGCGCGCATAGGTGACCGTATCAACGATATCGGTGACATCGCCCTGCCCCTTGCGACCCGCGACATAGGCATAGCGCCCGTCGATGCTGAAGGTCAGCCAGTGGGGACCGTCATGGCTGGTGGTGACGACATGCGTTTGCTGGGGAGGTTGGGTGGTCATGTCATAGACATGCACCGCAGAGATGCCGCCGTCGTTGACCCACACTTCGCGCTCATTGGGCGTCCATGCGATGCCGTGGCCACTGCCGCCATGCTCGCCAACGAACGGCACCGACGCGAGGACACGGCCCGTCGTGATGCTGGCAAGCTGAAAACCCGCGTAGTCATTGACATCATTCACCACCAGCGTGTGCTTGCCATTGATGGCGAAGGGTGCCAGAACGCCACCACAACAGTAGCCACTGATCGTCTGGACGATCTGGTTCGTGCTGGTGTCGGCGACATACATCGCGGCGGTCGCCGATTTCGTCTCCATCAACACGAACTTGCCATCCAGGCTGACGATGGTGTCGTGGCTCTTGACGGGCAGCGCGATGCGCCCTATCTCGGTGCCTGCCAGGGCATCAACCACCACCTCATAGGGCGTGTTGTCATCGTTTTCCCAGGTGGGCAGATAGATCGTCTTGCCGTCGGGCGTGATGTTGCCGCGATCGATCCCCGGCACGTGCATGACGTGGTCCCACAGCACGCGGTCGGTGAGCAGATCGACCGCGACCAGATGCCCGGCGTTGTTCAGGTTATACATGGCATAGAAGCGATGCGTGGGTGCGGCGGCGGTGACACCCCGCATATCCGCGCCACTGCTGGTGAAGAGGGTGATGGTTTTGACCAGCCGATGCCCGGCATCCATGTCATAGACCGCGAGTTTGCCATTGTCTTGCGCGGCATAGATGAGATGCCTAGCCTGAAAGCCTGCGAAGGTTCCCAAACGCAAGCCACCTGCATGGTATTTGCTGAGGCCCAGACCCGTCATAACCACGAGCACCAGCAACGCAGCCGTAATGATGAAGCGGGTCACTGGTGACTGCGGGCGTTTTTTCTTAGGGACCATAGCCTTGGCTACTTTCACTGCTGTTCACCGCACTGCGCAGGGCCACCCACCACCCCGTCCCAGTGTAACACATGGCTCGGCCCGCTATGTGTGGACAAAACACCGTGCGCATCTATACAATAAGTACATGAGGCATCAACGGCGATGCTATGGAGGAAATGATGCAGAACGAGACGGCTCCCCCGGCCTTGCGGCACACGCCGCTCTATGGCGAGCACATCGCGCTGGGGGCGCGTATGGTGGATTTCAGCGGGTGGGAAATGCCCGTGCAATATAGCGGCATCGTGGATGAACATCGCGCGGTGCGCGCGGCGGCGGGCCTCTTTGATGTCAGCCATATGGGCGAATTCATCGTGACGGGCAAAGGTGCGCTGGACTATTTGCAGGGACTGGTGCCCAACAACGTCGCCCGGCTCGAAGAGGGCCAGGCACTCTACACCCAGATTTGCAGCGAAAGCGGTGGCACGCTCGATGACCTGTTGATCTACCATCTCAATCCTGAGCGCTATATGGTCGTGGTCAACGCGGGAACCTTGGAAAAAGACTGGGCATGGTTCAGCCAGCACGCGATGGGTCACGCGGATGTGGCCCTCACCAATCTCTCGGATGCCACCGCGCTCATCGCCCTGCAAGGTCCGCGCGCAGTCGAGATCCTGCGCGGGCTGGCCAACATCGCCCCCACCGACATCACCTATTATCACGCGCAAGAGGCCAAAGTCGCCGGCATCGA
>JACDGC010000184.1 GCA_013815535.1 Ktedonobacterales bacterium | reverse complement strand
CGGGTATCGCATCCGCGCCGTTCCCCAGCAACTCCGCGACCTCGGTCTCACGGCAGTGCAGGTCCATGCCGTTACCGACGTGGATCAAGCCCCCCTCGCGGATCCCGTGGTCGCTGAACTCCAGTGGTGGTATACGGAATGGCGCAAGGGTCTGCAAACGTTTCTCACGGCGACCGCGCAGCAGCAGTTGGCGGACTGGCTCGCATCCTCAGCGGGCTGTGAAGTCTTCACCCACCCGGATTTTTGGCAGATTCGTACCTCGTTGTGCGTCATGGGGCGTGTGCCCGACGCACCTGCTCCCGCAGGAACACACCACGGGGGCAGAACATGGCTATGACGGTCTTCAAGCAGTGGCTGATTCGTCCGGCGACGCTGGCGGATATGACCGACGCCTATCCCATCCACCTCGCCTGCGATGTGGCGGATTACGGCACCTCGTTCATCTCGTATGCGGGGTTGCAGGCGTTGTGGCAGTCCGCAACGGTCCGATTATCCACGGAGAGCTGGGTGGTGACCACGCCTGCTGGGCGGATCGTGAGCTATGCCCTGACCAATTACGAAGCGGCGGCGCACGGCGTCATCAGCGTTTATGTGCCCCCAGCGCTGCGCAGCCAGGGGCTCGGCACGCACCTGTTGGGTCTGGCCGAGGCCCAACTCACCCAGACGCCAGGAGCCATTGCCGAGTGCCGCGTCGCCGATGCGAACGGCGCGGCGCAGCACGTCCTGGCGCGAGCGGGGTACGTGCGCCAACGCGGCTATGTGCGGATGGCAATCGATCTCACTCGCCCGGCACCGGATGCTATCCTGGCCCAGCCCACCGGGCAGCCGCCCCTCGTCATCACGCCCTTCCTTCCCGGACAGGATGAAGCGGCTGTCTATCGCGCGCATGAAGCCGCCTTCCTGGACGCATATGACCATGTGCCCACCACCTTCGCCGAGTGGAGCGCGGGGCATGTAGCGAATGCGGGCTTCGATCCCGGCCTCTGCTTCGTGGGACGGGCGGAGGGTGAGATCGCGGGCCTCATCATGGGGTGGCGGCGTGGCGCGAATGGCTGGATCGGTCCGGTCGCGGTGACGCGCGCCTACCGGGGACGGGGCCTCGCCTTGGCCTTGGTGCAGCGCCTCTTCACCGCGTTCTCCGATGAAGGCATCACCCATGTCGGCCTCAGCGTCGATGCCGCCAACCGGACGGGGGCCAATCGCGTGTATGCCCGCGCGGGCATGCAGCCCACCCAGACGTATGCAACCTATACGAAATCAGCAGCCGTGGTGAACGGGTAAGGCCGACTTTCCCATGGCACCAAAGTGAGGGACCGAGATGTTTGATGTCATCATTGTTGGCGGAGGCGCGGCGGGGTTAAGTGCCGCCTTGGTGCTAGGGCGTGCCCGACGGGAGGTACTCCTCTGCGGGGAAGGGGCACCGCGCAATGTACCCTCCCCGCACGCCCACAGCTTCTTCTCGCGCGACGGTATGGCCCCGCTGGCGTTGCTCCAAATTGGCCGCGAGCAATTAGCCCCATACCGCAGTGTCACCTACCGACCGCAAGCGGTCGTGGCAGCGGTGCGGGACGCCGCAGGGTTCACGGTTGTCCTGGGCGATGGAACCCGGGAAGCGGCGCGTCGGCTCCTTTTGGCGACCGGGGTGGTCGATGAGTTGCCTGCCATCCCTGGCCTCGCGGAACGGTGGGGCATCAGCGTGCTCCACTGTCCCTACTGTCATGGGTGGGAGGTTCGCGATCAGCCCCTCGCGGTCCTAGGCAATGACGCGCTCGCCGTCGAGCAGGCGTTGTTGATCTCCCAGTGGAGCCGCGATCTGGTCCTCTGCACGAATGGGCCGGCGACCTTCACGGAGGATGACCAGCACCGCCTCAGGCGGCGTGGGATCACCATACATGAAGGCCATATTACCCAGGTGGACGGGGTGAACGGGACGCTTGCCCACATCCAGTTCACCGACGGCGCGCCCCTGGCACGCCAGGCGCTCTTCATCCGCGCCGTGCAGCACCAGCGTAGCCCCCTCGCCGCACAGCTGGGGTGCCAGCTCACCAGCCCGTTCCCCGGCACGGAACTCATCACCGTCGATGGCACCGGCGCAACGACGATTCCCGGTGTCTTTGCCGCCGGGGATGCCACGACCATGCTGCAACAAGTCGTAGCAGCCGCGGCGAGTGGGGCCCTCGCGGCGGCCATGCTCAACCGCGACGTGCTCCTGGACGATCTCGCCTGAGGCGACGCTGCAGGCACGGGGTCGCGAGCGGGGGTGGGTGACGATGGCGCACCGCCCCAGTGCGGTGCGCCATCCAGCGTTGTCCGCTGCATACCAACTCATCTCAGTATTGACACATAGCTTTCCTATTCCGTTGACCAAAATGGCCCGAATTGCCGGGATGAATGGCTTCTCACCTAAATTCAGGTCGCAAATAAGTAGGTAGGGCATGAGTCAATGCTGCTCTGAGTTGCTATGGTCCGATGGGCGACGCTGCGACACGTGCGAGGCAGCTTGCCCACGCCTGGTCATGCGGCGCACGACGTCATCGCTACCCTCATGGAGTAGCCACCCTGGGCATGGCTCTGTCATCGTACGCAGAGGTCGTGGTCACGATGCGACCGCCCCTACATAGACGGTGGCGGTTTTCACGAAGGAGAGATCCGGCCGGGCCAGCAGCTAGTCGGGGTGCTGGGGGTCAGTCAGGTGGGCGATGGTGGCGCGGTCGCGCGGACTGAGATAGCGTTGCGTCTCTTCGTGGTACCCGATTCCGGTGAGGCGCTCTCGCAGAAAAGCCACCTGCAGGGCCGAAAAGGGGGGCAGGAGTTCCAGCACAAATGTGTGCGCCGTGACAGAGTGGCACCCCACGTCGAGCAAGAGCTGGGTCCAACCAAACGGGTAGGGCGTGTGATCAGGTTGCGCGCGCCGCCATTGTTGGACGCCCTGCACCTCCACCGCGTTGAGACGATATTCCAGGCCGGGGATCCCCACCGCCGCCTCATCGGGCAGGCACTGTGGCCGCCAGGCGAAATCCTCGCGCAAGGCGAGCCGTCCCCCCGGCTTGAGGACGCGGCGGAGTTCGCGGGCACTGGCCAGCGCGTCGGGCACGCCATGCAGGACATGACTACACCACACGAGATCAAAGGTGTCCGCGGCGAATGGGAGGGCGATGATATCGCCGGGCAGGACCACGACCTGATCCTGATAGCCGGTGGTGGCGAGCACCGCGTGAATTGTCGCCACCTGGGCGGCATCGCGATCCACTGCCCACACGTGGCCTGTGGCCCCCACGGCGGCAGCCAAGATGCCAGTAAGGCCGCCAGCACCACATCCGGCATCGAGCACATGCGCCCCGACGGGAAGGGCGAGCCAGGCGATCATCTCCTGATAGAGAGCGGCATAGCAGCGGTCCTGGGGAGAGCGTACGTCCTGAAGTAGTGGGGGGTGTAGATCGTCGGGTTCCACGAGGGGCGTCATCGCTCGTCCTTTCTGGGAGGTGCGCACTGGTTGGTGCTTGTGGGCGCGTACATGCCATAAAAGTGCTGGGGGCCTTCCGTCCCATGCCAGGTATCGGGATGGTGCTCGATGGGTCCATCAGCGGGATCATCCGTCACCACTTACACGCATACTCCGCAGCCTCCTGAGCAAACCTCCCCGCAAGGGGGCAGTGGCGCCATGCTGTCAGGGCCGTCGTCCCACCACCCCCACGAGGGGCACGTCGAGCCACAACCCCACCGAGGTCCGCAGATCCAGGATATCGCGCAGATGGGCGTCATGAATTTGCGCGATCTGGTCGGGCGGCAGGCCCGTGAAGAGACCCCGAAAGCCACTGTGCCACACCACCTGCCACCAGGCATCACCATTGGGCAGGAAATAGCCAAACTGCTTCCGCGTCATCGTTGCAGCAACCAACCCCGCGTGCTCGACCAGCGCCAGGTACTCTTCGGGCAAGGGCAGCAACTGCGCCGCCAGCACGTCGGGCACCGTGACCCCCATCTGCTGGAGGCGCATGACGAGGCGATCCACCAGGGGATAGAACGCCGCCAGACCAAAGCCGGTAAAGGCGATAGTGCCGCCGGGGCGCGTGACCCGCTGCCATTCCGTTAGCGCTGCGGCCATATCGGGGAGAAAGAAGATACCCAGGCTACAGAGCACGGCATCGAAGGTCGCGTCAGGAAAGGGCAGATGGCGGGCGTCGGCCCCCTGCACCTTCACCTGCGTCACCCCAGCCTCGGTGAGGCGCTGCCGTGCCTGGGCGAGCATCCCCGGCGCGATATCGATGCCGACTACCTGCCCGGTTGGCCCAACCGTCGCAGCGGCGGGCAACAAGGCGGCTCCTGTCCCCGTCGCCACATCCAGCACGCGCTGGCCGGGGTGGAGGTCGGCCAACGCCACCAGCCATCGCGCCCCCGCAGGAAAGCACCGCAGTTCCGGGGCATCGTAGCCCTCCGCGACGCGATCAAACAGCGCAGCGATAGCGTACATTGGGTCATTGGGGGACAGCAGCATCGGTGGATCGTCAGCGGGCATGGCATCTTCCTTCCTCAGGGGGGCGATGATGGTTCCTGGCAGACGCGCTCAGGCAATGCAGGCGCGGAAGCCAGCGGTGAGGGCGGCACGGTCCAAGTTGCGCCCGATGAAGATCAGGCGGTTGTGGCGTGGCTCGTCACCCCACAACCGGTCCACGTCGCTCTCGAAGAGCATATGGATGCCCTGGCAGACGACGCGTCGCTCCTCGCCCGCGACGCTGAGCACGCCCTTCATGCGCAAGATGTCGGGTCCCTGCACCGTGACGACCTGATTCAGCCAAGCATTCAAGCGAGTGGCATCGAGGTCGCCCGCCTCGCTGATGCCGACCGACGCGATGGCATCACTGTGCCGATGGGCGGCGTGGAAGCTCCGTGCGGCGCGTGTGGCGCGTTCCGCGCCCACGTCGTCGGTGAGGGTGGCCCCAAATTCCTCCGGCGCGTGCTGGGTGTAGAGGACGTAGGTACCCGCGACGGGGATCGTGAGGGTGAAGGTGGCCGGGTCGGTGGTAAGATCGAGCAGGCACAGCTCCGCACCGGGCGCGAGGAGGGCACCGGGGGGGACGACGATGGCATCGCCGCGAAAGAGCGCCTCGGCCTGGGTTTGCGTCGCGGTGATAGCGCCCTCACCCCGCCGCAATGCGGGCAAGAGCGCGACGGCCAATTCGGCGGCGGGTCCCGCGCCCACTGTCAGGGTGTAGGTGCCTGGCGCGAAGCGGTAGCTGCCCGCCCATTCGAAGGGGTACTCGGGTTCCAGAAAGTGGTCATCGAGCTCCAGCGCCCGTTCCAACGAGAAGCCGCCAATGTTGAGGATGGCATCGAGGTCGATCTGGGCGCGCTGGGTCCGATAGACCCGTGCCGTCGCATTCATCGCGTGGATGCGCGCTTCGGTGGCAAGAATCTCCGCCGATGTGACGAGATCGGTTTTGTTGAGCAGCACGACATCGGCGAAGGCGATCTGTTCACGCACTTCGGGGGTATCCGCGAAGTGCTGGCCGACATGGCGGGCATCGACGACCGTCACGACGGCATCCAGCCGCAGCTGCTGCTGCAAGGTGGCGTCGACAAAGAAGGTCTGCGCCACGGGACCGGGGTCGGCCATGCCAGTCGTCTCGATGAGGATCGCGTCGAAGCGCTCCTTGCGCCGCATCAGGGTGTTGAGAATGCGGATGAGGTCGCCGCGCACGGTGCAACAGATGCAGCCATTGTTCATCTCGAAGATCTCTTCATCCGCGCCAATGACCAGGGCTTGATCGACGCCGACCTCACCGAACTCATTCTCGATGACCGCGATGCGCTGGCCGTGCTGCGCGGTGAGGATGTGGTTGAGCAGCGTCGTTTTGCCCGCGCCGAGAAAACCGGTGAGGACCGTCACGGGCACGCGGGGATCGGTGGTGGGGGTGGTCATGGCAAAACTCCTTCAGGGGTGGGCAGGTGGGCCGGGACAGCGAAGGCCCCCGCCTGGTGGTCAAAGGTTGCCGCCAGCGCGTGCCAGCGCGGGATCACGGTTTCTGCGGGCAGGCGCACCCAGGGGACCGTCGGCGGCAGCCAGTGGCCCCAGGCGGCGATGACCGTCTGGCGATACGGCAGGCCAAAGGTCGCGTGAATCCAGGCTTCGTAGTCCGCCATCCAGCGGCAGGCAGCGGCGGCGGCACGCCAGGCCGGAGCGGTGGCCACGGGGACAAGGGGGGGGAAATCTGTGCGCAGATTCACTGTGCAAGGCGGCGGGGCATGGTTGGTATCCTCAATGGCTCCCGTTCCGCGGGTGAGGAAGACGCCCGTCCCCCCTGCGTCGTACCACAGACCATAGCTCCACAGGACGACGGTGCATTCGCGGCTGATGTGGGTATAGGTGCCACCGCTGGACCCAGTGGCCGAGCGCGCGGTGCGGGTGAAACCGTAGCGCAGCAGGGCGTTGCCTTCTGGGTGGCGGACATCCTGCCCCCAACACCAGCCTTGCTGGTCAAAGAGCGGCAATAGGGCCGCCTGGCCCGGTGGCGTGGCGGGCGGCAGGGCCGCGACGGACGCGGGGGCGAGCAACAATTTCATGGGTGCGGCCTTTCTGGAGGGGAAGCGCTGTTTGCTTGAAGGGCTGGTGCGACGGGATGCGGCGTCGTTGCCGTTGGCGTGACCTCCAGCCGCCAGATCTCCTGGACGGGCACCAGACCACACCGCTGATAGAAGGCTTTCGCCGTCGCATTCGATGCGGTGACGTAGAGTTGCAGGCGATCCAGCCCCCGTGCCGCCGTCCAGGCGCGGGCCGCCTCCAGCAGGCGGTAGGCGAGGCCGCCCCGGCGGCGCGTCGGCGCGACATACAGCGCCACCAACTCGACCCAGCAGCGTTCGTGAAAGAGCGGCGGATCGTGGTGCTCCGCCAGCATCAGCAACCCCACGGGGACCGCGTCGGCCCAGGCCAGCAGCCATAGGGCCTCCGGCGCATCCCAGGATTGACGAAACTGGGCATGGAGGCTCTGGTGCCAGTTGGCCGCCAGGATGAAGCGTGCATCGAGCGCCGCGTTAAAGCCATGCAACGCGGCGAAAAGGGCGCTGATGTGGTCGAAGTCGGTCGCTGTGGCCGGGCGCAACGCCACCACTGGTGGCTGGGGGAGGGTCATCGTGTCTGCTCCTTAGCCACGTCGGCGGGGCGCGTGGCAGGCGCAGCCCA
>JACDGC010000183.1 GCA_013815535.1 Ktedonobacterales bacterium | reverse complement strand
ATGTGGTGGCGGGCATCCGCACGCCGCTGAAGATCGAGCAATTGGCGCAGGACATGCCCGAAGTCTATGCCGAGTTTGCCGCCATCGCGCAGCGGCTCGAGCAACACTACCGCGATGTGCAGGATCTGGAATTCACGGTCGAAAAGGGCAAGCTGTATATGCTGCAAACCCGCTCGGCCAAGCGCACCGCCGCCGCCGCTGTGAAGATCGCGGTGGATATGCAGGCCGATGGGCTCATCACCAAAGAAGAAGCCGTGCAGCGCGTCGAACCCGGCCAAGTGGTGCAGTTGCTGCTGCCGCGCTTCGACCCGCAGGCCAAAGCCGACGCCGAGGCCGCTGGCCGCTTTCTGGCGAAGGGGCTGAATGCCTCGCCAGGCGCGGCCTATGGCAAAGCCGTCTTTGACGCTGACACCGCCGAAGCGCAGGTCAAGGCCGACGCGAGTGCCCGCGTGGTGCTGGTGCGCCCCGAGACCTCGCCTGATGATGTGCATGGCATGTTGGTGGCCAAGGGCATCCTCACGGCGCGTGGCGGCGCCACCAGCCATGCCGCCGTCGTGGCACGCGGCCTGGGCCTGCCCTGCGTGGCGGGCACCGAAGACATTCGTGTGGATGAAGAGGGCAAGTTCCTCACCGTCATCAAGACGGGGCAGACGCTGCGCGAGGGCGACGACATCTCCATCGACGGCTCCACGGGTGAGGTCTTCGCGGGCATCATCCCCGTCGTCGAGCCAAACTATGATGAAGAGACGGATCTGCGCACCATCCTCGGTTGGGCCGACGATATCCGTCGCCTGGGGGTGTGGGCCAATGCCGACATCCCCGCTGACGCCGAGCGCGCCGTGAAGTATGGCGCGGAGGGCATCGGCCTCTGCCGCACCGAGCACATGTTCTTTGAAAAGACGCGCCTGCCGGTCGTCCGCCGGATGATCCTCGCGCCCACCTTGTCGGAGCGTCAGGCCGCCTTGGATGAACTCTTGCCGATTCAGCAAGCCGACTTTGCGGGCCTCTTCCGGGCGATGCGCGATCCTCAGTCGGGTGAGGCCTACCCGGTCGTCATCCGCCTGATTGACCCGCCCCTGCATGAATTCCTGCCGTCTTACGAGGAACTGCTGGTCGAAGTGACCCACCTCGAAGACGCGGGCAACGCGCCCGAGGAACTGGCCGAGAAGCGTGCCCTGCTGCAAGCGGTTGCGGCGATGCGCGAGGCGAATCCCATGCTGGGGCTGCGCGGCTGCCGTCTGGGGCTGCTCTACCCCGAGATCAATGTGATGCAGACGCGAGCCATCCTGGGGGCTGCCGTCGATGTCGCGGCGGAGGGCATCAGCGCCAAGCCGAAAATCATGATCCCGTTGGTCGGTTTCGTGACGGAGCTTGCCGAGGTGCGCCGCCAGTTAGAGGCCGCCGCTGCCGACGTGGTGCAGTCGAGCGGCAAGACAGTGGACTATAAGTTTGGCACGATGATCGAACTGCCGCGTGCCGCCCTCACCGCCGGTCAAATCGCTGGCGTCGCTGAATTCTTCAGCTTTGGCACCAACGATCTCACCCAGACGACGTTGGGGATGAGCCGTGACGATGCCGAGGGCAAGTTCCTGTTGCGCTATGTGGATGGCTTGCCCAAACTCGACGTCAATGGCACTCCCTTCAAGGATGCCGATGGCAAGGCTGAACTGGTCAAGATTCTGAAGGTCAACCCCTTCCAGACCATTGATCGCGAAGGCGTTGGCCGCCTGGTCGAGATCGCGGTGCGCGAGGGCCGCGCGACCAATGCCGAACTGGAAGTTGGCGTGTGCGGCGAACATGGTGGCGATCCAGAATCCGTCGCGTTCTTCGAGAGCGTCGGGCTTGATTATGTGTCGTGTTCGCCTTTCCGCGTGCCGGTGGCACGCCTGGCGGCGGCGCAAGCCAAGCTGGCGGGCGAGGTGCGCGATAAGTAGTCACGCATAGCCTCTGATCGTTCGCAAGAGTCTTTTCCCGGAAAAAGACTCTTGCTTCTTTTCTCGTTCATGCTATAAAATAACCAGACTAATCGGGAGTGCCATCATAGTCCACTGAAAAACACAAGATTGACCTCAGCAATGTCGCGAATTTCGCACATCATGAGCGATGGCGTACCGTGATACGCGCTAAGGCTACGCCAGGAGGGCGAGGCATGGCTAAAGGAAGCGCTGAGGGCGCAGCGGCAGGCGTGCCCACAAACACCGCCTATCTGACGCTCTGGCTGGGTGGTGATGAACACCACATCCACGCGTGGAAGCTGCCGATAGCTAAGCATCCGTCCCTTGCCGGGATCGAGCGTGGCCAGGCACTCTTTGCTGCCGTGCCCAAGCTGCAAGCACTCCTCAGCCAGACGCTGCAAGCGGTGCGGGCAAGCGGCAGCCCCGCCACCGTGCTGCTGCCCACTCCTTTGGGTCCGTTGCCCTGTTTCTGCACACCAACTCAGCCCGAGCCGCACGCCGATCCCATCATCTGTGCGATCCCATTGGCCTTTTTCACCCCCAGCAAAGACTACTCGGCCCAGCGCCATGCGAACGCGGCGCGTGAACAGTCGGTGGCTGACCTCACCCAAGCATTGGAAACTTTGCCCGTGTTGGTGCTGCACCTTGACCTCGCCGCGCGCGTCGTGTCTATCAACGCGCCCTTGCGCGACCTGTTGGGCAGCGACGTGGGGCAGGTGCTGCCGCTGAGCGATCAGCGGCCTCATCCCACCTGGCATCAATGGGAAAACGACGCGCCCTATCGCTGGTGCGATCTGCCGCCCGCGCGCGTCTTGCGGGACCATCACCCCATCGAAGCCTTCATGCTGCACACCGTCCCCGCCACTGGGGAGCACACGCCCTTCTTGGCTAAGGCCCACCCCACTTACGACACTGCGGGGGCTGTCAGCGGCGTCACCTGGGTGCTGATCCCCATCACCACCAAGGTCTATGCGGATGGCCTTGCCCAGCGGCGTGCCGCTGACATCTTGTCGGTCGTTGAGAGCATGCGCGACGGCATCATGCTCTATGATGCCCAAGGCAAGCTGTGGCAAATGAACCCCGCAGCTCGCGAGATGCTGGGTTGGGATCGCTTGGTGGTTGATCCCCTCGATACCCCGCTGGGCGCGCGCATGCGTGCCTATGCGCCACAAAACAATGATGGGCGACCTCTCGCTGAAGCTGATTGGCCGATGTGGCGCGCCCTGCACGGCGAAAATACTGAAGTCGTAGAATTGTCGATGAAACGCATGGATAGCGTGCGCATCAATACGGGCATCTCCGCATCGCCGTTGCGCGACGACGCTGGCACCATCACCGGGGCGGTCGAAGTCATCCGCGACATGACCCTGCATCATCGTTTTGAGAAGATGCGCGAGGGCTTCATGAGCTTGGCCAGCCACGAACTGCGTACGCCATTGACCTCGCTGGTGCTGGCTCAGCGCATCATGCAGAGCCAACTCATCCGGTCAAATGCGCAGCCGTCCTTGCTGGATCTCAATAGTGACTTGTTGAGCCAGTTGCGGCATCTCAACCGTTTGGTGGATAACATGCTTGATATGACCGGGCTGACTGGTGGCCAGTTCGAGTTGCGTCGCCAACTGACGGATATTGTGAAGATCGTGCATGATGTCATCGCGGAACTGAAGCTCCTGCACAAGCGCACGCCGCGCGACTTCATCGTCAACGGTTTCGACGAGCCACTCTGGCTGGATGTCGATCCGTTGCGTCTGAGCCAGGTCCTCTATAACCTCATCGCCAACGCCATCAAGTTCAGCCCCGCTGAAAAGCCGATTGAGGTCGAGGCGCACTATTTCCCCTTTGATGATGCCCCCTGGTTCAGCATCGACATCATCGACGCTGGGGTGGGCATCCCCGAGGAACAGATGTATACCCTCTTTGACCGCGTCATTGAGTTGGAGGAAGTGAGCCGCAGCAGTGGCATGGGCTATAGCCTGTATCTTTCCCGCGCGATCATGCAGAAACATGGGGGCACCATCATCGCGAACTCGGTTGTCAATCTTGGCAGCACCTTTTCGGTGCGCCTGCCGCTGCCTCTTACCATCGAGGACAACGACGCATGATCACGCTTGACCCCGCCGCCATCGCCGCCGCTGCCACCCGCATCGCCCCCCTGGCGCGCCGCACACCAGTGGAGCGCTCGGCGCTCTTGGCCGAAGCAGGAAACACGGTCTGGCTGAAGATGGAGATCTGGCAGGCCACCGGCAGCTTCAAAATGCGGGGTGCCCTGAACCGTATGGCGCAACTCGATGCCACGGAGCGGGCGGGCGGTGTGGTGACGGCTTCGGCGGGCAACCATGCCCAGGGCGTTGCGGCCTGCGCGGTCGCGCTCGGCATCCACGCCACCATCGTCGTCGCGGCGGATGCCTCGCCCGCCAAGGTCGCCGCCCTGCGGCGCTACGACGCGCAATGGGTCGAACTGCGCCAATTGGGTCGCGATTATGACGAAGCCGAGGCCGCAGGCATCGCCCTGGCCCGTGAGCTGGAGCGCCCTTTCATCTCGCCCTACAATGATGCGGCGGTCATCGCGGGCCAGGGGACCGTCGCGCATGAACTGCTGGAGGATCTGCCCGATCTGGATGTCATCGTGGTGCCCGTCGGTGGGGGCGGGCTAGCGGCGGGGATTGGCGTGTGGGCACACCACGTCAACCCGGCCATTCGCGTCATTGGCGTGCAGTCAGAGGCATCACCAGCCATGCACGCGGCGTTTGCGGCGGGGGCCCTCGTCACCGTTCCCCTGGCCGCGTCGCTGGCGGATGGCTTGGCGGGCAACATCGAGCCGGGGTCCATCACCTACGCACTTTGTCGCGCCCATCTGGCCAGCGTCGCGCTCGTCACCGAAGATGCCATCGCGGTGGCCATGCGCTACCTCATGGAGACGCAGCATGTGCTGGTGGAAGGCTCCGGCGCGGTGGGCGTGGCCGCGCTGCTGTCGGGGGCGGTTGTTGTCCCACCGGGCAGTCGCGTCGGCGTCATCCTTTCGGGCCGCAATGTCACTCTCGATTGGGTGCGCCGCGTGCTGAGCTAGCTGCCAGCCATTCGAGGCGGGCAGGGGCGGGCGGCGACCACGTTGGGCTAAGGTGTTGCTGGCGGGAAGAAGTCGGCCAGGCCAGGATAGTTCGCCACGGCTTCGTCGCGCACCTTTTTGGGCAGCGGCAAGAACAGGCCCTCGGCTTCGCACACGATCACGCTGGGGTCATCGACGCGCGCGATCCAGCCCTTGACGCGGATGAGGCGGCTGCGTGAATCCGTTGCCTCGGCGAAGACGCGCAGAGTCACATTGATGGGGGCGGGCGCGCGATAGCGCAGCTCCAACTTCCCGGTCATGGCCCAGCGATGCTCCAGCACCGAGACGCGCCCCATCGCTTCATCCAAGATGCTGGCGAGGATGCCGCCGTGGACCACACCGGGGAAGCCCTGATGGCGCGCTTCCCCCATGAAATCGGCCATGATGCGCGTGCCGTCGCTGCGAAAGACCAGTTGCAAACCGAAAGGATTGCGCTGGCCACAAACGAAGCACTGTTGAAAGTCTGTGTCATCATTCAGCCAATGGGTGTAATCTGCTGCGCCGTGTTCATGCGTTGCGTCGTCCACGTTGTTTCCCCCCAATCGTCAATAGCCGTGTTGCCAGTACTGTCGCCCCCACGCCCGCGATGGCCGCGCCAGCCAGAGCGGTGACGCGCCGACGTGCCAGCCAGAATGGCACACGCGGCAACAGTCGCCCCGCCTGTGCCGCAGCGCGCCCCTCGTCGGTCATACGGATGACCAATTGCGTGCCAAGGTCGATCAAGCGCTCCACCGCCATGGCGCCCCATTCGGCTTCGCCGCTGGCGGGGCTGCCAACATAGCCGGGCCAGTGCGCGGGGGTGCGCCCACGCCAGCCCCGCAGCGCGCTGTGCGTCAGGCGTGGCAGGCTGCGATAGCTCGGCTGCACCAGTTCGGGATGCAGATGCAACATGACTGAGGTTTCTAGCATACCCCCATGCGAGGCTTTCAGCAATTCCGCCACCTCCTCGGCGGCCATGCGCTGCCCCAGTTCCCCCGCAATGGCATCGCGGCGGATGAGATCGCGGGCCAAACTGGCGGCAGGCGCGACGGCCCCCACGCGGTAGCGGCGGCTCACCCACATGGCCGCGTTTTCCAGCGCCAGCAGGTGCCACGGTGCCAGGTGCCCATTGGTGAAGACGATGTGGCGAAAGCCATCGCGGGCCAGGGCCGACCCCATCTGCCGCGCGATGTCATACACCACATCTACCGTGATGTTGATGCTGCCGCGCATGGGGATCGTTCCCGCGCCGAGTGGCACCGGGGGCAGCACCAGCGCAGTCAGATCGGGCCGTTGCGCCTCCATGCGTGCCGCGATGGTTTCCGCGAAGTAGCTGGCCATATAGAGGTCCGTGCCGATGGGCAGGTGCGGCCCATGCTCCTCTAGGGGGCTAAAGGCGATGAAGGCCACTGTCTTGGCGCGGTCCAGCGCATCTAACTGTGGCCATGTCAAGGTTTCGTAGTGCAACATGCGCGCATCTCCCAAGAGGGTGGGGCCATCCTCAGCCCGTTCCTCTATCTCTTTGCTCATATTTGGCGAGGACGGCCCGCAGCGCGGTCGTCAGATCGACCTCCAGCGAGTTGGCAAGGACGAGCAGCGTATAAAGCGCGTCGCCCAGCTCCTCGGCCACCTCGGGTGTCGGCTCGCCGGGCTTGCGCCGTTTGGGGCCGTGGGTCTGATTGACGACGCGTGCCACCTCGCCGCACTCCTCGAAGAGCCGGGCCAGGTTTGCCAGCGGTGGCCAATAGCCCCCCAGCGCCTGGATTGACGCTTCCACCTGCGCCTGGGCGGCGTGCAAGCTCAGTTCGGCCTCGGGCGCGTCATCTGTCATTCGCGAGTTACCACTTCCATAATCTTCGGCAGGCGGTCGTAATACATCCCGGCGGCCAGCGCCGTGCCACCCGCATAGACGCCAATGCTATAGATGATCGCCAGCGGCAGCAGGATTGGGTAGAGTTCGGTGTGGTTCAGCACCGACGGCAGCACCACCGCTGCCACGATGGGAATGACGAGGATCCCCACCACCAGATAGCTGGCAGAGATCAACAGACTCGTCACACATCCCGAGCCGGAATCGCCTTGCGAGCGTCCCACGCCCGGCTTCGATATGCGCAACGGCACCAGTACTGCGATGGCA
>JACDGC010000182.1 GCA_013815535.1 Ktedonobacterales bacterium | reverse complement strand
CATATATACGTTATGAGTGGCACTATCATAGCGGATTGTGCGCAAAAAGGCTAGCGGTTCAGGGGTTCGTCTGGCCGGTCGGCCGGAGGAGGATCTCGTTGAGCGAGACGTGGGGTGGCAGCGCCAGCACAGCCAGCACGGCGCTGGCGATATCCACCGGCAACAGGGGGGGCGTGCCGCCCAGCCAGTTGTCGATGAAGCCGGGGGGATAGTCGGCCACGGCCTGAAACTCCGAGGCGACCACGCCCGGTTCGAGCAGCGTGACGCGGACGTTTTTGCGCGACATCTCTTGGCGCAGGGCCTCGCTGATGGCGCGCACAGCGGATTTGCTGGCGGAATAAGCCGCGCCGCCTGTCGTCACGGTGCGCCCGGCCACCGACCCCAGCAGGATGACATCCCCTCTGCCCCGCGCCAGGATGTGTGGCACACCATAGTGCAGCGACAGCAATACGCCATAGACGTTCGTATCCAGCATGGCTTTCCAGCGGGCGGTGTCGCCCTCCACGATGGGGGCGCGATAGCCGAACCCCGCGTTGGGGATGAGGATGTCGAGGCCACCGAAGCGCGCGACCGTCTGTGCCACCAGGGATTGCACGGCGGACTCATCGGTGACATCCGTGGGAACGGCCAGCACCTCCGCGCCTGTGGCGGTCAGCTCATCCGCCAGGGCGTGGATGCGTTCGCCGCGCCGCGCCGCGATGGCGACGCGCGCGCCTTGCCCCGCGAGGGCGCGCGCCAGTGCTTCACCGATGCCACTGCTGGCACCCGTCACCAGCGCGACCTTGCCACGCAGATCCGGACTGCCCTCTGGTGTCGCCATTGTCATACCCTCCACGCCTGTTTCTGGGTATTGTAGCACGGCGCGTGCCCCACGGGGGGAAGGGTGGTGACAGCGTTCAGACGGTGCCGTGGAGGTAGGCTTGCGCTTTCTCCCAGGCCTGTGCGCCCACGAGCCGCCCCAGGGCACGCCCATCATAATCACCCTGGCGAAAGTGAATGCCCCCATAGCGCCGCGATGTCCCCGCTTGGTCCGCCGCTTCCGAAAAAGTGGCCCAACTGAGGGTCACGTCTTTGACGGGCGCGCAGCACGGCTCCACGTCTGAGCCGCCCGCTTTGAAGGTGGTGGATGAACCAAATGCGTCACTGCCAGTGAAGCGTTTGAGGATCTCGGCCCCTGCGGCGCTGAATGAACTGTGCCCGGAGAGATATTCAGGGAAAGCTGGCGTCACGAAGGTCATTGGCTGATAGGGCGTCCACGTGGCACCGGGGATGGCGCGCGGCGGCACACACGGGCCTGCAAACGCCAAGACCGATTTATCCGCATAGAGATAGCGAATCGCGGTGATGGGCCGCACCGAGTCGTAAAAACGCTTCGCATCCCAGCAGGCAATGCTGGCATCCAGCAGCGCATTAGCTAAGCTGAAGAACAGCATGACATCTGCATCAAGCCCATGGTGGTCGCGATGGGAAACGTATTGGCCAATGAGGCACCAGTGCCCAGGAGGTTGCGCCGAGAAGGGTCCATCTTTCCAATATTCAATGATGACCTTTTGTTCATCGGTCAGCGCGCCGCTGAAGGTCAGAATCTCTTGCGCCTGGGTGGCGTAGAGGGGATCGGTCACGACGGCAGGCCCACTGGCTGGGCGGAACTGCTTGCCTGATGTCAGGGCGAAGGGTTGCACCATGCCCCAATGGGGACCGATATATTTTTGGACGATCGAGCCACCGTGCCCATCCGCGATGCGCAGCGGCTGCCAATGATTCGGGTCCTTGATGACATCGGGTGTATTCATGGGCGTGGGCGCAGCCGGATAGTCGCCATAGGCAGAGGGATAGCCACTCGTGTCTTGGTAGCCATGTAATTGATTCGACCCATCCGTGTGGCGAAAGGTGATGACGGCTTGAGCGCAGCTATTCCCTACCCCAGCGGGTGATGTGCTTTGCGTGGCGGTATTTTGAGGATTGAACCCCAACTCGGTCATCAGATTCGTGAAATAGGGCGCTTCCGTCGGGAAGATATCGAGCAATGCGCGATAGGCCGCGAAGCTGATGGCCTCGGCTTTGGCCCGCTCGTTTTGCCCCGTCACCTTGGGGATGCCTGTGCGCTGCGTGGGCACCGCCGTGGGATGGTATACCGTCCAGGCATCATACATGCAGGTGTGCACCACTGCCAGGGCACGGGCGACCATCGGGGGGCCAGGGTGGGTCGTGCCGATGGCGTGCAGCGCGGCGTTGTTCCACCGGACGACGAGCGTGGGGGTGGTGGATGCATGCGGGGGAAGATGTTGTTGATAGAGATAATAGCCTGCCGCTGAGATGCCCAGCGCCCCAACCGTGCCACCAACCAGGGCATTGCGTAATAGCTGGCGACGGCTTATTCCTTTGGGTGTTTGCATAGGGGGTGGGGGTTGTTCAGAATCATCGAGGGATTGCATCGCTTGCCTCCTCTGGGATGCTTGTGGTGCTCATGAGCGGAGTGCTGAAACGTGATCAAACACTCTATCAGGTCACGCTGATGGGGACATGCTCGGCTGGTCAATCTGAAGGCGAACTGCGCGGGCAGGCATGAGCGCGGATCGCATGCCTGCCCACTCAAGGAATTGAGCGTCGGAAAAAGACTTACCCAATCACCTGAGGATTGATCGTCTCGGTGAAGACGAAGTTCCCCGTGCCACCGCTGGTGAGCGTGATCGTGGCGTGGTAGACGGTTTGGGTCTGAATGCGACACAAAGACGGTTCGAGCGTCAACGTCAGCGCCTGGGAATTGTTGGCGGGCACAGTGCCGCTGGTTAGGCTTGGGGTGGCCCATGGATTGCCATCGGGGGCTTTTTCCGTGATGGTCACCTTCCAACCCACGTCAACCTGGCTGCCTGTGTTATCGAGGGTCAGGAAGGGATTGGTGAGCGTTTGCGAGCATGACTGCGTCTGCTTAGAGGGTGTGACGGCAAAATGCACCACGGGCGCGTGGGTTGCCGTGGGCGGCACGGAGGTGGGTGGCACCGTGGTTGGCGGCACCTGTGTGGGCTGCCCCGCTGGGGTTGGCGTCGCTGGGGGTGGTGTTGTCACTGGCTGGTGCAGTCCACCATACATCAGCAAATTGCCATTGGTGGCGTCAAAGACCTCAAAGGCCGTCTGGAAAGGCACTTGGCCATCCGCTGATGAGCCTGGGAAACTGAAATCGCCCGTCACTTGGACGAACGCGAGCGGCGCGCCATCCGGGGCATAGGTGGGTTCGCCACCAAGCAGGGCGCTGATGTCGCTGCCCGGCATGATCTTGACGAGGGTGACATGGGGTTTATGGTCCGCTGGGGTGTCGGGGAAAGGATGGGTGTTCACGAATTGCGTGATGGCGTCGGGACTCAGCGGCCCGGAACCGGCGGGCGTGATGCCAGGGATGCCCCCTGCTGGCTGCCCGCCCTTGGCATAGGATGGATCAGTGGTCAGGGGCGTGATATCTGGGACATGTTTTTTGGTCACGGCGGGTGAGGTGTTGCCAAAATCGCCGCTGCTTGAGGTGCCGTCGCTGCCAGTGGACGTGCTCCCCTGGCAGGCTGCGACAAAGAGCATGAGGCTCACCAGAATCAGTGCCCCAATGGGCAGGTTCTGGCGCTGGGGAGGTTTTCGAGACCGTGTCGCTCGCATGCTATCGATCCTTTCTATCAGTGAGCGCTAAACTGCTGGGTGGTTCAACAGCGGCCTTAGGTATCGGTGCCGAAGTCGCCGCCTGGCTCGTTCTGGGGGAGGGTGATCCAGCGTGCCCAAGGGGGTGCTTGCTGCACGACCGTCCCATTGCTCGTGACGGAGTCAAGGAAATCGCTCGTCGAGACGGGCACGTTTAAGGGGCTGGCGTTCAAGATGCTGGTGAAACGATTGACACAAATGTAGGCTTGGGTGGAACCCGCGCCCTGTGTGCCGTGGAGGATTTGCCCAAACTCGATGGCCCCTGGTTGCGTCGGATTGGAGGCCGATGTCCATTCGCCAAAGGCAGTGGGACTGCTGAGGCGCGCTTCAAAACCGCCGCCGCCACTGCTATAGTGATTGATTGACATGATGGTGAACTGATTGATGTCGGCGGGGTTGACCAGTGAAAGAGTGTGGAAGACGATATTGCTATTGAGCAGATCGTCACCGATGAAGTAATGCAGGGTTCCCACGACATCGGCGCGGTACCCGATTTCCAGCCAGTGATGCAGGGTCGAATCGGAGAGCATCAGGTAGTTCCCGATATAGCCGCCTTCGGCTTGGCACGCGGCATTGCAGGTGAAGGATCTCATTTGTAATGCCGATTTCGCGCCTTGAACGGTCTTGCCGCCAAAGTCTGCCAGGGTGTTCGACCAATGGACGACCCCATAGCAGCCTGAATTCGCCCCATTGCAGGCATAGGTCGGGGGAATGGTCGAGCCACATCCCGCGCTTACCATCGCCACAAATAGTCCGAGAACGACGATGCTGGTTGCGGTGAATCGGCTGAATGGCGATTCCCAGGAAGGGAAAAGCATCGATAGCATCTGTGACAACCTTTCTTGCACCAGTAATACCGTGCAATCTCTGTCTGTGATCAAACCGCTCACGTGGCTGGTCCGCGTGCCAGGGGTGAGCAGAACTGAGTGATCCTATTGACTCGGCAAACGCCCCCCATATGGCTCCTTGCGGGCATGCGGCTGGCACTCTACTCGAATGGTAGGCACTCTGTTAGGGTAGAACGCGACGTTACACATTTTTTGGGGGTGCGACGAACCTGGCGCAAAAGATGTTTTTTTGATCTCGCCCGATGCTTCGCGCAAGTGGATATGCCACCATCGCGCCAACGACGGCGCGGCAGAGGCAGCGAGAGGTGAGAAGCAGAAGGCCCCGTCACGCAGCGCGGTGCATTTTCGGCAATTGCAGCGTGGGAGCGATGGCGCTGAAGGCGGCCACCACAGCAGGATCGAACTGCTGATCGGCGCACCGTTCCACCTCGGCCAGGGCCTGGGCAGCGGTCTCGCCAACATGGTAGGGGCGGGTGCTGACCATGGCGTCAAAGGCATCGGCCACGGCGATGATGCGGGCGCCCAGGGGGATGGCCTCCCCCACCAATCCGTCGGGGTAGCCGGTGCCATTCCAGCGTTCGTGGTGGGCGCGGATGATGGCCCCCATGCCGCGCAACGCGGGGATGTGGCTGATGATCTCCGCGCCGATGACGGGATGGTTCCTCATGGTCGCTATTTCGTCGGGGGTGAGCGCGCTGTGCTTGCAGAGGATGGCATCGGGGATGGCGATTTTGCCGATGTCGTGGAGTCTTGCGGCGAATTCGATCGCGCGGCACTCGGTATGGCTCAAGCCCAATTGCAGAGCGATGCGGCTGGCCAACTGTCCGACTGCGTGCATATGTTCGGCGGTGTAGGCATCGCGGGCACCGATGGCCGCGCCAAGGGCCTCCACCACGCCCAGCAAGGCTTGTTCTTCGCGTGAGGTTGCGGCCTCGTCGTGCGTCTCAAGCGCCAACACGGCTAATTCGTCGGCCACGCGCACCTGATTGCGCCCCAACTTCTTGGCGGCATACATCGCGTGGTCTGCTTGAGAGAGCAGGCGCTCACTGGTTGTCGCGTGACGTGGAAAGAAGGCCAATCCGATGGAGCATGTCACCTGGATGCCCCCCGCGCTGCTGAAGCTCTGGGACGCCACGGCGGCACGAATCCGCTCTGCGACCCCCTGCGCGCCTGCCGCGTCGATGTCGGGCAACAGCCCCACGAACTCTTCGCCGCCCCAGCGCCCGATGATGTCGATGCTGCGCAATTGGGACGCAATGGTCGTGGCGAAGTGCTTGAGCACGTGATCGCCAACTGGATGCCCATAGGTATCATTGAGGGCTTTGAAGTGGTCGATATCCAAGAAGATGAGGGCGAGGCTCGTCTGTGAGCGCTCGGCGCGTTGCAATTCGATGGAAATCTGCTCATTCATGGTGCGATGGTTGACGAGGCCCGTGAGGGGATCATGCGTTGCCAGTTCTTCCAGGGTGATGTAGGCCTGAGCAAGCTCGGTATGGGTCGCCTGCAATTCGATATGCGCGGCTTCCAATTCCGCTGCGCGGTCGGCCTCGCTGATGGCCCGTGTGACGCTATAGGCATACACGGCGCTGAGCACGGCGACCGCCATCATCATGATGAGGCCATAGAGCAAGAAATCGATCTCGGAAGCGACGCCGATGTGTGCTAACAGCGGCGTCATCGCCTGCTTTCTTAAGAAGAGATAGGTGATGATGCCCGTATTCATCAGCGCAAAGACGAAGGGCGTCCAGAAAGGCAAAAAGAGTCCTGCGACGAGCGGCGGAATCAATAAGAGCGCCCATTCCCACAAGATCGCAAACGGCGACCCGGGCAGGTTCGACCAGATGCCCCACACCACCGTGCCGGTGAAGGTGAGCAGATAAAAGAAGGTGGCGGCTTGCAAATAGCCACGGCGATTGAACTGAGCCGCAATGAACACCGTCCCGATGAAGACGCTCACCACAATCGTCAGGAATGAATGCGACAGGGCATATTCGCCCAATAGTGGCAAACTGAGCAAGAGGGTGAAGAAGAGCACCACGCCCAAGATGATGGATTTACGCAGCCACTCGCGTTCCGCGATGCCCGCCACAATCATCGTGCGGGGTGGCGCGGCCAGTCGCATCCACCACCCGGGGGCAAAGGAAGCATATTGGCGATATTCATCGGCCCGCAACATCATGGGGTCATCCCACCTGCCCAGCATAGGCCGCCGAAACGGCCACCTGGGCATCGCGGTGTTGGACGGTCATGGCTAGACCGCCTTTGGGGCGGAGCGTCACCAACGGCTCAGCGACAACGGGGCCGGGGTGGGCTGTGAAGGTGACCTGTTGCGCCAGCGTCACCAACAGCAGGTGCATCTCCATCAGGGCGAAATGGTTGCCGATGCACACGCGGGGACCACCACCGAAGGGGATGTAGGCATGGCGGGGAAACGTTCCCTCGTGCTCTGCGGCGAAACGCTCGGGAGCGAACCGCAAGGGATCGGCGAAATAATCGGCACGGCGGTGCAGGGTATAGGGGCTGAGCATCACCAACGTGCCACCAGGGATGGCATAGCGGCCCAAGGTGAAATCGACCAGCGTCTTGCGCCCTGTGAAATAGGCGGGGGGATAGAGGCGCAGGCTCTCTTTGCAGATGGCCAGGGCATAGGGCAGCCGCGCC
>JACDGC010000181.1 GCA_013815535.1 Ktedonobacterales bacterium | reverse complement strand
CCAATAAAGAGAGCACTGAACCAACCATCACCGCGTCATAGGCAATGGCCAGGATGGGGTGCGCGGTGGGCAAGGATGATTTCATCACCTCTTCGCTCATTTTGGCAAAGCCGATGCCTGCCAGCACAAAGGCGATATACGCGCCAAAGAGGACGCTGGCTGAACGCCGATAGATCTGCATGGGTGGGGTTCCTTTCAGAGAAACACAGAGCAATTGGGCATATTCCACGAGGGCCCCTTGGACGACATCGGTGAAGGCCGCTAACCACTGGCTGATGACGCCAATGGTGCCGCGCTGCCGATAGGCGTCGTAGCATGTCTCGCGAAACACTTGGAGAATGTCGCCGCCAAAATCGCGGCGAAAGGCTGGGGGATGCAACCACAGTAAACGCCGATAACACCAGAGGGTCAGCGCGATGATCGGTGGCACATGGCGGGGGGGCATGGTGGGGGGGGATTTCATGCCTTGCCCTCCCACGCCAGATGTGGCAGGGCAACGCCCTTTGCCTGCGCCAATGCCACCAGGGCAGCCAAGCGCGCCGTTTCCGCCGCCAACACCTGCTGGCCAAAAGAAGTGAGGCGATAGTAGCGGCGGCGCTCATCGTCCAGCGCCGGGTCGGGCCGTTCATCGCTTTCCGCGATCAGCCCCCCGGCGAGCATATGTTTGATGGAACGGTAAAGGGTGGTGGCACCCAGCCGCAGGGTGCCCTGCGTCGCCGCCTCGACTTCGCGCAAGATGCTGTAGCCGTGCCGCTCTTGGCCCACCAATGCCAGCAAAATGTGAAATGTCGCGGGAGTCAGCGGTAACTGGTCCCCAGGTGTTGGTGCGGAAGTCGGGGTCATCATCACATCCCTCAATTATTACCATCATGACTATGGTCATGATGGTAATAATAGCTGATGCCCAGACATTTGTCAAGTGATGGCTCGCGGCTCAGGCACCGCTTAGAAAAATGGGGAAGTAAACAGAACATCAGGGTGTCACTAGTAAAGACGCGGGAGAAAATGCGCCGCTACATCAGATGGTGATGGTTAAGCTTTCCCTTTGGTCAGTAGGCGTATGCTAAAACTAGCTGGGAAAAGGGGACGTTTTACCCCACCCGCGCGCACTTATTCATGGCACCCTTACAGACTGAAGGAGCAACCATGGCATGGAAGCATTTTCGGCAGAAGTTGATGGCCAACCCACGGCGCATCGGTTCCACACGTCGCACGTCCCCACGCGTTATCTGGGCGGCACGCTCCGCACGGCGGGCGGGCGACGGACGGGCTTTTCGGGGACACTCCCGCGTGTGCCCATCATCACCCATCCCGTTGCCGACCCGCCCCCGGTGCGCGACGAAGCGGGCCTGCTGGCGCACCGGGCCACGTTGCGCCGCCGCCGCCTGCTAGCAATCTTCAGCCGGATGATGGCCCGCTTTCATGACCGCCACGAACGCCATTGGAGCATGGGGCGTTGGGAGTGCCTGCTGTGCCACCGCCGCATCGTTGCGTGGGCCTGGCTTCCCCTCAGCCTTCCAGACGAGAGCAAAGCACTGCACGAAGAATGTGTCAGCCGCTCCATGTGGGATGTCGTCTTGCATCACGAGCGTCTCGCCCGTGCGGGCGCCGCAGTACGCTAGACGTTGCTTGCCCACTCGCTCGCTGTTGTTATTTTCCGCGAAACATGCGATGCTGTCTTCGAATGAATGCAAGCAGAGAAAAGGACGGCGGCATGGCAACGGAGCAAACGGAGGAGGCAGGCAAAGGACGCCGTGGACGCCGCACCCGTGGACGCGGCATCACGGTCACAACCGTGGCAAAGGAGGCCGGAGTCTCGCGCGCGGCGGTGTCCTTCGCGTATAACATGCCCGAGCAACTCTCGGTCGAGACGCGCGAGCGCATTCTGGCGGTCGCCGCACGGCTGGGGTATTCCCCCGACCCCGTCGCGCGCATGTTGACCACCCGGCACGCGGGAGCTGTCGGCTTGCTGATGGTCGAACCCATCGAGTCCGCTTTTGCTGATCCTTTTACCGCGACCTTTGTGCGCGGGATGGGGCAGATGTGTGATCGCCATGGTTTAGCGTTGACCTTGTTGCCCCCGCGCCTGGGGTCGGTGACGGCGGCGGCCCAGACAGCGGTGGTGGATGGTGTGATCATGTTGGGGCTGGCCGCCGATAATCCGGGACTGGCGGCCCTCGAACAGCGGGGCCTGCCCCTCGTGCTGGTTGATAGCCTCCCGCATGGTCAATGGCCCAGCGTGCAGGTTGATGACGAGGTGGGGGCCTATGCGGCGGCGCGCCATCTGGTGGATCTGGGGCATCGGCACATTGCCATCCTTTCCTTCACCACCGATCCGACGAACCCTGCCGAAGAGGGGCATGGGCAATTTTATGTGCCGCGTCAACGGCTGGCGGGCTATCAACGCGCCTTTACCAGCGCCCCCGAACCGATGCAGGTGGCCCGCTATGATGTCTCATCGAATCTCGTCAGCGGCGAGCGCATGATGTATGCGATTCTGGATCGCACCGATTTGCCGCGCCCGACCGCCGTGCTGACGATGAGTGACGCGATGGCGCTCGGCGCGATGCGTGCCTGCCAGGAACGTGGCTTGCGCGTCCCGCAGGATATCTCGGTGGTGGGCTTCGACGACATTCCCGAGGCGGCCACTGCGACGCCAGCCCTCACCACGGTGGCGCAACCTATCTTTGACAAAGCGACCCTCGCCATGCGCATGCTGCTGAGCCAGATCGAGCGCGACGGCGAGGGTGAAGCGCTGCTGGCCCCCCAGCATGTCGTGTTGCCCACGCATCTCGCCATCCGGGCGTCCTCTGCCCCGCCGCGATGAGCCCGGCTAGCCACTGCACCGTAAGGATGGGATGGGCTGATGACCTCTCGCCTAAGATGGACGCAACTGCTGCGCTATGGGTGGCCCGTGTTGGTGTTGCTGGGCATCTTGTGGTTTCCGTTTGACTGGCTGAGCACCGTGTGGCCGCTCTTTGGGGGACCATTTCGGGCGGTCTTTCACAATGCCCACGATCACTTCATTGGCCATATGGTGTTCTTTGGGATCGTCGGCGTGCTGGTGCTGGCCTATCTGCCAGGGCTGCGGAGCACGCCCCAGTGGTATCTGCTGGGTGTCGTGCTGGCAGCGTTGCTGCAAGAGACGATTCAAGCGGTGTTTCGCCATCAGGTGCCCACCTTCACCGATGTGAATGCGTTCAATGGCGACGCCCTTGGTGCTGCGCTTGCCTGGGTGGCGGTGTTCCTGCTCGCACATTTCGGGAAAGCGCGTCATCCGTCTCAGGTGAAGCACCCATAAAAATGCCGTGAGCCCGGCTGCCTATCACTGGATTGGATCGTGGCAGGCCATGTGCTATGATGCACAGCGGAAAGGAAGCCCGGCCCTGGCGCATCCTTCACAATTTCAGCACACGATTGATCTTGGAGGCCCCTCTGTGATTCGCAAGGCGGTTATTCCGGTGGCGGGGTGGGGCACACGTGTCCTGCCTGCGACGAAGTCATTGCCCAAACCGATGCTCCCCGTGGCCGATATGCCCGCCATCTATTACATCGTCGAGGAAGCCGTGGCGTCGGGCATCGAGCACATCATCTTCATCACCAGCCGCCACATGCGCGCGGTGGAAGATTTCTTTGATGAGCAGCCCGAACTGAAGCACTTGTTGGCCAGCAAGCAAAACAATGCGATGCTGGACCGCCTGAACGCCATTGAGACGATGGCGAAATTCAGCTTTGTGCGGCAGTCCCAACCGCGCGGCCTGGGGCACGCAGTGCTGATGGCCCGCAACGCTGTGGGACACGAACCATTCGCCTTGCTGCTGGGTGACGATCTGATGTGGAGCGGCGCGGACAATCCTCCCTGTCTGCGACAGTTGATGGATGTCTATGAGCAGCGCCATGCCTCAGTCATCGCGACCATGCCAGTGCCAGATGCCGAGGTGTCGCGCTATGGCATCATTCGTGGTGAGCGCGTGGGGCCACAACTGATGCAGGTGCGCGGCCTCATCGAGAAGCCTTCGCTCGCCGAAGCGCCATCCAATCAGGCCGTTGTGGGCCGCTACATCCTCTCGCATGGCATCTTCGATCTGCTGGAGCATACGCCCCCTGGTCGCGGTGGCGAGATCCAGATCACCGATGCGCTCTGTGCCCTGCTGGCACACGAGCCAGTGTACGCGTATGAATATCATGGGCGGCGCTACGACACTGGCGATACCGTCGGTTGGTTGATGACTTCGCTGGACTACGCTCTGCGCCGCCCTGAGTTTGCCCCGGCATTGCGTGCCTATCTGCGCACGCTCGACCTGTCGGGCGAAAATTAAACGGCCCTGAGGCGGTGGCGGCGGCTCGCGTTCATGGCCAGCATCACGGTCACCCCCAGCAATGCGCCTGCCACGGCCAGCCCAGCAATACGTAGCCGCCCTGCCGTCGCGCCCTCAACCGGAGTGGTCGTTTCATGGAGCAGATCGTCCGTTCCCATGCTGTTTGCTAGGCGGATGGCGATCAAAACTTCGTTGCCCAGGCCTTGATCGTTGCCAAACAGATGTGAGACGCCCGCGACAACGCCATATTTGCGATCCAGCGCGGCGCGGGCCTCCGCCGTCTCGAATTGGGGGACGATGCGTGCCTGGCCCGCAACGGAGTGCCCGCGCGCCTCGCCATTGCGCGAACTTGGCAGCAGGGTCACCGCGCCATTTTGGCGGATGGTGCCAACCAGGGCTGAGGTAGTTGGCAGCGCGATGTAAATCACACCATCCTGCGCGGCGAACCATGTGGTGACGGTCAGCGGCTCCCCCTCTGGGGTGAACGCCGTCAGCGCCAGGTAGCGATGCAGTGTGGGTTGGCTCGTGGTGTGGTTGGTGTTCGTGGAAATGTTGAGCATCATACAACTCCTTAAATATCGTCTACATAGGGGGTGGAAGCTGAAGTGTCTTCCTCTTATCCCTGATCATAGCACCGCGCTGAAACAAGCGCCAGAGTCTGGGCGCATGGTACAATGGGGACGAATGGACCAAGATGGAGGCGTGTGATGGCGAAGGTGACGACCGGCACTGGCGACGATGGCTTCACCGGACTGCTGGGGGTGGAGCGCGTGGCGAAATATGCCCCCATCCCTGAATTGCTGGGCGCGGTGGATGAAGCCACCTCCGCGTTGGGTCTGGCCCGTGCCTTCACCGCCGACGCTGAGGTGCGCGAACTGATTCAGCATGTGCAACGCGCGCTCTATACGTTGATGGCCGAGGTTGCCACCCCACCTGAACATCTGGATGCCGTCGGCTACCGCACCACGCCGGAGGCGGTTGCCTGGTTGGAATCCGCCGAGGCCGACCTCAAGGAGCGCGTCACCATTCCCAACCGCTTCGTCATCCCTGGCGACACCACGGACGGCGCGGCGCTGGATGTGGCCCGCACGGTCATTCGGCGTGCCGAGCGGCTGGCGGTGCGACTGTGGCATGAGGGCATCATCACTAACCCCGAGATCGTCCGCTACCTCAACCGTTGCTCCGACTTCGCCTTCATCTTGGCGCGGGTGGTGGAGGTGCGCGCGGGCGGCAGCACCCTGGCCACCGAAAATCCCGATGGCACCTAACGGGCGCGGGTCAGTTGGGCCAGATTGAACCGCAGCACATCACCGATGCCGTCGAGCGGAATGTCAGCGATGGGGTCAGCGGCGATCGTCGCATAGTGCCCTTGGTGCACGTGGATGGTGGTGAAGCGCGTGGGCTGGCGGCGCTTCAAATCGGCCAAGATCGTTGCTTTGTCATCGATCATCACATACTGTTCGGCGGGCAGCCAGGTGAAGATCTCATCTAAGTGCTCTTGTTTGTGGGTAAAGACGCGCACCTGTCCCCGCACGGCGTCGCTCAGCCCGCTCGCGGCGATCTTGTGCGGTTGGTAGCTGGCGTCACCATCCGAGAGGATGCCAACCGTTGCGCCAATTTCCCAGAGGTGTGCGATGGCAAGCTGGCTTTGCGGATAGACTCGGCTGGCGAAGGGGTAATCCCAGATCGCCGACCACACGCGCTCCGCCACATCTGGCGCGACCTCGGGGCGAAAGGCGGCCATCGTGGCGGGGAAATCGACGGTTCCCCCCGTGGTGCGAGCCACTTCGTACAATTCCCAGAAACGCTTAGCCTGCGCTGGGTTCAGCAACCCACGCAGTTGGGCGTCCAGATCGTCTTTCAGCGCGTCATTATCGAAGAGGGTATTATCAAAGTCTAGCAGGCAGGCCAATGGCACAACGGGATTCGTCATCGGGGGCAATCTCCACTCTGCGGCAAAGGGTGTGAAGTCCGCTTCTTTACGATACAACATGCAACAAAAGCGCGTTGCTGATTTTCAGGAGCAATTACGATGGAACGCACAACATCTGTTCCCGTGGCGGGTGGGCAACTCCGCTTTGTGACCCGTGGCGCTGGCCCACTGCTCCTCCTGATCGCAGGTGGCAGTGGTGGTGGCAGCTTCTTCACCGGAATGGCGCGCTTTTTGGCTGAGCACTATAGCGTTGTCACCTATGATCGTTGGGGATATGGCGGGACAACGCTTGATGATCCCGACGCTGACATGCGCATCGAACGGCACAGCGAGGATGCCTTTGCGCTGCTGACCGCGCTCACCACGGAACCGGCCTTTGTCTTTGGCAGCAGTGCCGGGGGCCTCGTCGCGCTGGACCTGCTCAGCCGCTATCCACAGCAGGTGCGCCTGGTTGTGGCACATGAGCCGACGGTGAGTGGCGTCCTACCCGCCTTCGATCAGGCGCAACAGCAGCATTTGGCAACCTATCAGCAGGCGGGGGCCATGGTTGCGCTTGCTGAGCTCGGCGCGGAGAATGCTGGCGCCGATGGCGGGCGCGAGGACGATGTGGAACTGCCGCCGCCTGATATGGCCAGTGCGGCCCTCAGCGCCGAGGTGCTTTTCCGCAGCACCGTCCCAGCCTTGCTGCGCTACCGCTTCGATGCCACCGCGTTGGCAGCGGCACGCCAAAAGCTGATGCTGGCGGGCAGCCGTGTGGGGCGTGAGCACGCCACACCAGTCTATCAATGCACCACCGCGCTCGCGGAACGTCTGGGGCTCCCAGTGCTGGATTTTCCCGGCAACCATGTTGGCTGCATCAGCCATCCCCGTGCCTTCGCGGCGCGGCTGCACGCCGTGCTGAGCAAGCCAGCGGGACCAGATGCAGCGAGTGTGTGAGAC
>JACDGC010000180.1 GCA_013815535.1 Ktedonobacterales bacterium | reverse complement strand
CACCTGGGGCGGGTGGGGCATCTGCAAGTAGCGATACACGGTGGGCCGACTGACCTGCACGTGCCGCGCGATAGTCGTCACGTCCACCTGTTTCGCTGCCAGCGCATGAATCTGCTGGTGGATGTGCTGCCAGCGCGCGACGCGCGCCTCTTGCGCACTGGGTTCCGGCGGCACAAAGTGTGCTTCCTGATCGGCTGCGACTGGCGCAGACCGGGTCTGCCGCAGCACCTCGCGTTTGGTAAGGAAGAAGCGTTCGAGCACATCGCGCAGATTCTGCAGCAAGTGAAAGCGGTCCAATACCTGCTGGGCCTGGGGCAGAGCGGCGGTGATGGCCTGAGCAAAGGAGCCAGCACGATCCCGACTCACCATTTGAATGGAGGGATGGGCACGCAACCAGGCAGCAACCGTGGTAGCGTCACGCTCTGGAAGCAGGTCAAGGACGCGGTGCCGTTCCAAGTCCACGATGAGCGTCCCAAAGTGATGTCCCTGCCCCCGTTGTCCGCGGCGAAAGGAAAACTCATCCACGCCGATGATGCGAGCGGGGACAGGCACGGGATCAGGCAGCGCCATCAGGTGGCGCAGGAGGGTCGGGGAGGATAAGGTTGGTTGGAGACTTCTCGTCAGACGGGCGGCACTCCGTCCGCTCGTCGCTAGGGTGAGGGTGCGGAGCAAGTGGATCAACCGTGTCGTCATCCGCGCCGAGCGTGGCAGCAGCGGATCAAGCCGTTCGGCAAACACGCGCTGCGGACAGGTGGGGTCCTGACAGCGCCACTTGTGGGTACAGATTTGCAGAGTCACGGCTAGCCCGCTCCACGCAAGGTCTTGCGCGGTGCGGGTGTAGCGGCTATGCCGACTCGGTGAAGCGGTATGGCAGTGCGGACAACACGCCGATGTCGCGCATGAGGCCACACGCACGAGGATGCCTGCCACCGAGCGGGAGACATCCAGGACGATGAGGGAGGAAGGCAAACCCAGAAGCTGGGCAACAGGCAGCATGGGCACCTCACAGGAAAGCAACGCGAATCAGGTTTGGAGTATCTCACATCCCTTGCTGCTCACTTGCTGCACCAAAAGTGTTCATGACCCACAAACCCTGCATGGTCGGGCCCATCAAGCAATGGGGCCATTACTACCGTTCGGCATAAAGGATTAGCAAACGCGCCAAATGCTTTGGCTGTCATCCGACGCTCACGCTCCTGTGCATAGGTTCCCACCCTCCGCAGCAAATGCTCTATCTCGCTGAGCGTATGCTGGTAGATTTGATACAGACGCTGACCATCCAGCCAGAGCGTCTCCTCATCCGATAATGCCCAATAGGCAGCCATTGGCAGGGAAAATAGGCGCTGCTCGCCATTCCGCTGCAGGCGAACCATCACCGCGCCGTGATGAGAAACCCTGTAGCGATGCATCGGAGGAAGCTGATAGGGGGATGGTTGCGCTCCGAACGTGACCACATAGGGCGTTAGTGTCCTGTGTTTGCTGCTCATCGATGGACCTCATAATCCGAAGAAACACCCACCAGATCTAAGATCTGGTGGAAGACATCAACTCATCATCCTAGGCGCTGCGTTCACGATAGACTCTGGGGTGTGGCAGTGGCCGACGCAAATCATAGTTTGCCGTTGTATGGCGAAGCGCTTGTAGGCGCGTTTGCCATCCCAACCACAACACGCTTTCCTGGCTAAACTCAGCAGGCAACGAGATCAACATGCTTCGCCAGTACGGCAGGTCATAATCAGGATTCAGCTCGTGTCCAGCAGCATTGCGAACTGTCAACGCGATGATCCGGGAGTCTGGCTCAGTGCCAACTGCGATCAAGACCTGAGTTGCGGCTTGGCCATACAGGTCGTGAGCAAATCGCTCGACCGCTAGCCAGGCAGTCCACTCGCCAACGGCGGTCGCAAATTCCTGCAAAGCGCTCTCATCAAGTTCCATGAAACGGGCTGGTGGTTCAGTTGCGTGAACCGGATCTCTCAATCGACACAATTCATCCAAGAGATCGCGTAACTCATTCTCCCAACGCTCGCTTTCTGGAGGAGCACTCATCAAAACATCAATGAGGCGGGTAACCACCTCATCCGAGATGCGATAGTAGGTCATTGCTCAACCTCAAATGAAAGGGGAAGGTAATAATGCCTTCCCCCCTAACCACATCCGAGCTGCAACGGTATTCCCGCTCATGCTCGGGTGGTCGTGACAATCAATTTGCAATGGCTTGCACGCACATCCAAACCACGGAGAACCGCAAGCAAAGCGGGTGAGTCGTCCGCTGTTCGCCAATCGACAATCCCTGGGTGTTGGCCGACGATCACCGGGCTAGCCCAACCAGGAATGACTCCGGTGATGGCACGACCTAACGCACCGGCATTCGCCGCCACCATGGCGACTGCCTGGGGGGCCAGATAATCGAAATACCCGCTATGGCCCAAATACATGATCCGTTTACCGGAGGCATTCAGATAGAGCCCTTGCGCAGCGCGATGCACCCGCTCGTAGAGCAGCATGACGCTCGCGTCATGCTGCTCACGCTCACCCAAATTTAACCCGGCAAAAAGGTACACGGTCCCTTTATCCCGCACCAGAGATTCCCCCATCTTGATCGCCGCCGCGCTGGATGCGGTCACGATCACCAGATCGAAATCACCTTCTCCCGCGTAGGCGTTCCCACCCGTCAAACACCATTGCGCCTGCTTTACACGCTCGGTCGCCGGGTCAGAGAGCCAGACGGCAAAGCCTCGCTTGCGCAAAGCCAGCGCATGGAGCACCCCAATGGGTCCACAACCCAGTACCAGTGCGCGACCACCCGTCAGCCGCGGACGCTCTAAAGCATCCATCTGCCGGTCTAACAACTCATAAGCCGAGAGCACACAGAGCATCGGCTCGGTGAATGCATAGAGCGCCGTCCCAACGTGGGGAGCTTCCCGCTCGGCCTGAAGCAGATAGGTGGGGTCGATGCGTACCAGATGCGTCACTGGCGCGACATGGTAATCACTAAAGATCCCAGGTCGATCCCACCCCAAATGCTCAGAATGTCCATTACCGATGCACCCAGGTTCGATCGAACGCGCGGTGCAATAGGTGGCATGATCGCTGGGGAAATGATGGGGTAACACCACCACCTGATCTCCCACAGCGAGCCAGGTTTCCCCTGGTCCAAGTTCCTCGATCAGCCCGGTTCCTTCGTGACCTAACGTCGTGTAGGCATTCGGATCGCCGCTCGCGAGTTTATTGCCGCCCACTACGCGCACATCGGCACCACAAATGCCAGCCCCCAGGATCCGGATGCGCGCCTCACCGGCTTGAGGGATCGGGAGCGCGCCATGATTGTCACGGAGCGCGACCTCGCCGCGATGGCGCTGGACTTCTTGCCAAATCGTCAATGTCGTGGTCATGATGTTCCTCACGTGGTGACTCAAAGCTCCGCCTGCGGGCCTTCATTCCAAACAGGCAGGCAAACAAAAATGCGCTCCGGAGCGGAGCGCACAACAGATAGCCCTGACCGCATGGTCAGGGCGTCTCAGGACAAATGGAGGAACGCATGCCCACTGTGTTACACTAGTGAGTGGACATGAGTTCCTCATGGTGCGTGGCGTCTGGTCGGGCCTTCAAACCAAAGCCAGACGCCACCGTCTTGTCAACACATCAGGCATCCACCCATGCGCCGACGGCACAGATTGCCACGAGCCACAGGTCATGGTGCTCCTCCGTCGCCGTTTCAGCGTAACTGCTCTGCGCTGACACCAGATGATCATGTTCTTCATCATCGAAGAAATTCACCTCAGCGAGCGATAACACCTCACCCTGATGCAGATACGCCAGGATGGGCCCCATCTCGGTACAGCCAGGTGCACGCGCATCGCTATCTTCCATCCAGGCCAGTAAATCTTCCGACCAGGACAGTAAGGCTTGCGCGAGCGGTTCGTCATCCAGCACGGGAACGCGCATCAGGCGTTTGATATGCGCGCGCTGTAACTCTTTACACGCCTCGAGTTCGGCATAGAAGGCAGCGCCATCACGTTGGCGCGCCAGTGGACGGTGCCATTCTTCCGGCACATCAATGGAAGCGAGCACCCTGGGCAAAAAGAGACCCTCTGGGGTGTGACGCCAGGTCACCAGCGCCGCCAACGCGGCTTGTTCCAACTGCTGCTCGCTGGCAGCCTCGGGGGCTTCGATCAACACCTCAATGGTGTGAAATATGGGTTTCACCGGCACATCCTTTCCCTGCGGAATAGACAAAAACCTGGCTAAGCTGCCAGGTTTTGCTCGAAGAACTTCCCGCATCACGGGCGGTCCACGTGCCTGCGGAATCACATCAGATGCCATCCTTCATCTCTCCTACGTCCATCGCAACAGGTCAACGATCGTTGCGGCCACGCTGGGATTATCAGGCGTTTCCTGATTCACCAAGGTGGCATCAAAAGGTGCCAGCCAGGCCGCAACATGTCCCTCGATGACTTGCCAGCGCTGTATCATTTGCGCTCCTGTGGCGATCCCATCACCATCCAAATACCAACCACCGCACTGCGTCACCACATGACACCAGCGATGCTGGGGACATCGCACCATAACCAACGAGGCGTCGCTGCCCAATATGTGAACGAGAGCTCTGGCCAATTGCAAACACCCGCCATCGTTCCAGCCATATCCCAGCATGGTCACAAGGCGACCGCCTGCTCCCTCCCAGAGACGCGCGGTCAGTGCTGCAGATGTCCAGGGAAACACCCTCCCCGCGGTTTCCGGGACCTCATTCAAGCGCAGCGCGCTCTGCGGCAACGCGGCCAACAACTGCAACGCGCGCTGCGCTTGATGATGGAGCACCTCCGTAGCAGGTAGGAGCGCATCGATAGCGCTCGCCAGTGTCCGCAGATGCCAGGCAAGTTCAGGCGCAGCGGCCATCAAGCGCAGGTTGGCTCCAGCCAGGCGTTGATCGAGCGTGGGAGCCTCCACCTCCGCGAGCAGCTGAAGCTGACCCGCCGCGTAGATGGTCGCCAGTTCGTCAACGCGGTCGGTGCGCCGCCCAGCCACATCATGTGCCTCCCAGGGTCCTGGTGTAGCACACCCCTCCGCCCCATGCGGCGTAGGTGAAGGCATCGGTTTTCCTTTCGTCATAGGCGCCCTTTAGGCAAAGGAGACGCCGGGACAAGCACCATCTCATTGAGACAAAGGACTGGCGGTTGGTGGCCACGAAATTTTACGTTACATCCCTGCGCGCCGCCGCTTTCGACCCGACCAAGCGTCCCGGCGGCGATCAGCGTGTCATCCTGAAACGTGATGGGGTACGCCGCGACGACGACCGCACGTGTGCGTACGCCCAACACGCTGAGGGGAATCAGCGGGGGGATGGTTGAATCGGTCGGTTGGGGAAGGACGTTGATGAAGTAGGCCGGCTCCTGTGTCGGGACAATGACATCGAAGCCAGCAACATAGCGCGATGGGAGCTCTGACCACTGCAACAGGAGCCAGGCTTGCGCCGCCCCACGGAGGCGCGCAAAACGCTGAAATGACGCGGGGCGCAGACCCAACTCCCACCGACCGATCAAATATCCACGCGCCAGGGCCGCCAACGAAGCAACTTCGCGCGGATGCGGAGGCAGCCCCAAGTGGCCTCGGCGTTTTTGCACCGCTAACCAGTCCTGTGCTAAGGCCGCCAATTGTTCATCAGGCCAAGCTGTCATAGCAGCAACCTGCGCTTTTTGCGTCTGTGATTCACCATCCGATAACTGATGCACCACATAGGGTGCTAGGGTTCTCGGCATCGGCATCACCTCGACCGGACGAGCCGAAAGCCTAAGGTCCGGCGCGATTCATAGCGGCTCACGATTTCACGGTGGGTGAGCGGATGCAGATCCATCGTATAATTGCCGCCCCGTGCCACCATGGTCAAAGCCGGGTTATTCGGGGCGGGGGCTCCATACGTGAGATAAGGCGAGCTGGTCCACTCGTCAACATTGCCAACCATATCGCTTACGCCGAAGGGACTCTCCGTTCCTGGCCGACTACCCACCATCTCCACCACCGGGTTGCGGGATTCATCCGTCGGTGTGAGGCGCCCTTCTTCCTGGTTGGCGACATTGACGCGATGGGGCTCATGCGCTTCCCCCCAAGGGTAGAGGCGCTGATCGTCGGCACCGCGTGCGGCATACTCCCATTCCATCTCGGTCGGTAAACGCCAGGGTTGGCCGGTCAGATGAGCCAGCCAGGCCGCAAAGATTTCCGCCTCCTCTTGATTCACCATGACCACGGGATGCGCGGGGTGCGTTTGTTGATCCTCCCAACTCAAGCTAAAAGTTGCCACTGGTGGAATGACGCCACCTGCCCGCACGGCCAATGCGTAAGCGAACACGGTTACGGGGAATTTCATGATCGCAAAAGCCGGGGAGGGGAGGTGCAGCATTGGCCGCTCATCCATGTATCCATGCTCCCGCCCCAGCCAAAAGGAACCAGCCGGGATGGCTATCTCGGCCAATCCGTCCATCTCAGCGAGCAGATCTGCCCGCGTGATGATCCGTACACATCCCCCGTTCCGCAGGACAATCGACTGCGGGCTGTGGGATCGCACCAACAATGGATTCATGCGATCCAAGCGCCGCATGAATTGCGCATACACTTCATCGCGATCTGCTTCGTGGGGGATAACCGCCAACGGTGCCCCACCAGGGAGCAACTGATTCAATAGCGTATCAATGTGCATTCGCTTAGCCCTTTCTGGGAAAAAAGGCGGCACTCCAGAAGGAGTGCCGCCTGATAGAGAGTGAACATCGCAAAGATGCTCACCTTTGATGTCGTCAAGCCTCAGTTTCTAGCGCAGCATCTTGCGCGGTAAGAGGGATGTACGACGTGGCCTGGTACTGATCGCCAAAAATGGTGATGCCACCGGGGAGAAATGCCATGACCGCGACCGCGTCACACAGTTTGTTGAAGAGCTGCGCCGTGACGCCCTCTTGCGGAGCGCGAAAGAGCAGATAGACGCCCTGCTCCCCGGCAAAATCTTCGTTATAGGCCGCAACGCGGGCAAAATCGGCGGCCGTGACCCCACCACGATCTTGAATGCTCATGATGCGCAGCGGCACCGCCAGTTGCAACATGATCCGGCACAGATCATAATTAACGTGAGTTCGGCGAAGGAAACCTCCTGATAGAATGGCTGGTAGATAAGGAACAGCCCATCAGGAGGTGACGCGATGAGCATACTCGATC
>JACDGC010000179.1 GCA_013815535.1 Ktedonobacterales bacterium | reverse complement strand
CACCACTTGTTAGTGCGACGGCTGATCTGCGGATAGGGACAGGTCTCGGCGAAATGCGCGTGGCGTCACGTTCAGATGGCGTTTGAACAGTCGTGTGAGATGACTTTGATCGGAAAAACCGCAGGACTCAGCAACATGCGCAAGTGGCTTATTCGTGTGATGGAGCAAATACTGGGCATGTTCCATGCGGTGGCGCACCACGAATTGATGGGGGCTTTCGCCTGTGGTCTGCTGAAAGACTCGCGCGAAGTGATAGACACTGAAACCAGTGTGCTGGGCGAGGGTTTCCAGCGAGAGTTTCTGGTTTAGATGCGCACAAATATACGCTCTAAGCTGCTCCACCTGCCGTAGGGTAAACCCCTTCGATGGCGCTGGAGGCTCTATCCTTGCAGTGGTGTAATGGCGTAACAGGTGGAGTGCAAGCATTCGCGCGACCGTTTGACTATAGAGGGCACCCGCAGGGGGGCGTTGCTCTAGCTCCCAGGCTAGCACCCGTCCCATCTGGAACAAGAACGGATCTTGGAATCCGGCACGGCTCCATACTTTCAAAGATGCGCTGTGGCTGTCGCCGAGCTCATCAGCGGTGTGGGAGAGGATCTCTGATGCGAGACGAATACGCATGGTCCGTAACGGGGCCGCAGAAAGGCTCTGCCAGCGGGATTCAAGGGGTCCACTGCCCGGATTGAGAAACATATCGCCTTGACGGATGAGCAACGCTCTCCAGGCACTATTGCTCTGGCGTATCTCATGGCGCATAACGCCGTGAGTCACCAGCACTAAGACGATATCCGTTACCGCTGGCTCGAGCCACTGTTCGAGGTGGTGCGGTTCGTCAAAGATACGGACCTCGATGCCGTCCCACCCGATATCCGCGCTCGAGCGCAAAAGCATCGGTGAAGCTTCAGCACGGGGTTGCCCTGCGAGCGAGCGAGAAAATATCTCTTGATTCATTTCAGATCTTGCTTTCTTTGAGAACAGCACGTTGGACCACTGCTCTCTGCGACACGTAACGTATTGCACTTCGGACACTGCCCCGCTCTCCCACGAAAAGAGCGGCGGACATCGCGCCTTGACTTCGCATCCCCTATGACCGCTGTGTGGGATGCGGCGCAACAGAAAAGACTGCGCCATACCAATGGCTGTTACCCAATGGGCTGTGTATGTGTTGGCGCACTCCGAGATGGCGCTTTACGCAACCTGGATGATACGGGGAACGCGCAGAGATATCTTGCAGATGTTTGCGTTTTTTAGCAGAAAAGTGCCTTTGCCGAACCGTTCAAGGATGGCAGGTGAAGCAAGAAAGCATCCCTGTGGACATTTGAACACGGCAAAGCCATGATTGCTTGAATCTCCCCTAGACGGGCGGCACGGACGAGAATGATGCCGCCCATCCAGCGTTCTTTGTGGCCTGAAGGCAAGAAGGCTCCCCGCTCATATGCTGTGGCAAGATAGCGAGATTGCGCGTCGGCCAAGACTCGACCTGGCAATGGATCGTAAAGAGCTCAAATGGCCAGATAATAAGGGATGGATGCAGGGGCATGACTCATCCCTCCCGGGTTCGTCATGTGATTGCGGTACATGCCACCACCACTGGGAGGTGGCATGCCGCCGAGACGCTGACTAGCCGTGTCACCATTTGGCTACGTCGAGCACCGCTTGGGCAAACGCTTGCGGTGCTTCTTGCGGCAGATTGTGCCCCACACCGCCAGTGATGACCCGATGGGCATAGGTGCCCACGAACTTGTCACGGTAAGTAGTGCTGTCTGGATGGGGCGCGCCATTGGCATCGCCTTCCAACGTGATGGCGGGCACATGGATGACCGGAGCGGTGGCAAGTCGCTGTTCCACCTCGTCATAGTGGGGTTCGCCGTGTGCCAGGCCGAGCCGCCAACGGTAATTGTGGATGACGATGCTCACGTGATCAGGATTCGTGAAGGACGCCGCCGTGCGTGCATACGTGGCATCATCGAAGTGCCAGTGGGGCGAGGCCAGCTGCCAGATGAGTTGGTTGAATTCGTTTCGATAGTGCTCGTAGCCAGCTTGGCCGCGTGGGGTGGCGAAGTAAAACTGGTACCACCAGGCTAACTCAGCCTGGGGCGGCAACGGGGCTTCATTGGCAGCCTGGCTGCCAATGAGATAGCCGCTCACCGAGACGAGCGCCCGACAGCGCTCCGGCCACAGCGCGGCGATGATATCCGCCGTCCGCGCTCCCCAATCGAACCCCCCGATGATGGCCTGCTCGATGTTGAGCGCATCCAGCAGCGCGACCATATCCAGCGCCAGAGCCGCCTGCTGCCCATTGCGAAAGGTGTCTGGCGAGCGAAAACTTGTCGTGCCATATCCGCGCAGATATGGCACGATCACGCGATAGCCTGCCTGGGCCAGCAATGGCGCGACATCGATATAGCTGTGAATGTCATAGGGCCAGCCATGCAGCAGCAGGACTGCCTGGCCATCGGCGGGGCCAACCTCTGCGTAACCGACATTCAGGGTGCCTGCGTCGATGTGCTTGATGGGGGGAAACGATGGCGGAATTTCTGGTGACGCCCCGGACGAATGGGCCGAACTCGGGGGCGGAGAGAATCCTGTGGCAGCGACACCCGTTGCCGTGATGCCCACCAACTGTCGCTGACTCAAAGTCATGGAAGGATACATGCTGTGCCTCTCATATCAACCGAAAGTGAAGGCAAACGCCGCAACGTTCGCATCTTTGCTCGTTTCTCGTTCCGGCCAGCACGCGGCGGTGCAGATCATCGAGGTCGGCTGGCGGAAAATCGACGCGGAAAGGACGGATGGCGACTTTAGTGGTGGTCTTTTGACTGGTTGTGGCTTTCATTACACACTCCTTGGCCGGTCTTAAGCGGATCTGTACCGCTCCATTCTCGGAAAGCAATCCGCGCGCGTGAAGCGGCGTTGCTCATCTGTGCGGTGAACTGCTCTACAACGAGTATGGCGGATGAGCGTGACAAGACCGTTAACAAGAGAAAGTGCCTAGGCACCCAGCACCGGAGGACAAGGGTGAGCGGCCCGGATGAAGTGCTCATGGAGAGGGTCAACCCGAAACGGTGCGGCTCATGGAGCGCTGCGCGCCACTGTCATCTGGTGACAGTGGCAACCTTCATCAGTGCCAGGGAGCGGCTGGCTCTCGCTGGTACAGCGGGGAGTGGTCAACGCCGCCTGGGTAGGCTCACGCAGCGTCTCAGCAGCGCCACCGTCCCGTGGCAATCAGAATATGGTTCCTTGTCCTCGTGCGCTTTGCGCTAGGATTGGCGGTGAGAACAAGATCCGCTGTTCCGCAGGCACACAGGTTTCACAGGCGATACACCGTTTGGGCGGTGCCACCCCAGAATTGCTGTTGGGCCTCAGCCGCCAATGAACTGAGGACCTCCACTAATAAACGTACCCATTGTTGATACGAGGCAGCAAGCCGCAACACCGGCCAATCTCCCCCAAAGAGGGTACGCGCTGGCCCAAACACCGTCAGCGCATGGGCGACATACGGCGCGATATCCGCTGGGCGCATCTGACCGGGGTCGGCTTCGGTCAGCACACCACTGACCTTGCACCAGACGTTCGGCAACTGGGCCAATCGTGCGAGATCGTCGCGCCAGGGATCAAGCTGTTGGTGACGGATGGGCGGCTTGCCCAGGTGGTCCAGCACGAAGCGCACTTGCGGGCTGCGGCGGACTAATTCCGTCGCGGCGGGCAACTGATCGTGCCGGATGCAGAGATCGAATGACCAGTCATAGTCCGCCAGCAAGTGGACGCCTGTGATGAAGTCATCCTTCAAGCAAAAATGCGGATCGGTTTCGCTTTGCAGATTGCGCCGCACGCCCTTGATGAGCGGCCCCAATCGCTGGAGGGCCGCCAGATATGCGCGCGTTGGTGCGCCATATTCCACCGGAGCCGCCGCAACGATGCCGCGCAAATGGGGCGCATGCGGGGCCAGCGCCACCACACGCTCCGCTTCGAGCACCGCGAATTGTGGCGCGACATCCGTTTCGACATAGACCATCCCCGCGATGGGGACATCGGTCGTTGCCTCCTGGTATTCCGCTAAGCCGAACGGCTGATTGAGGGCGGGTATCCCCGCCAGCCACGGCAATGGCAATTCGGCGGGGTTCCACAGATGCACATGGGCATCGATGATGGCGGGCGGCAGCATGGGGCGGCCTCCTACAGGCTAGCGAGTTCATTCCACAGCGCTGCGGGGATGGCAACGTTCGCCAGATCGACCGTTTGCGTGAGCCGTTCCGGCTTGCTGACCCCGACGATGGTTGAGGCGATGCGCGGATCGCGCAGCGAGAATTGCAGCGCCGCCGCCGCCAGGGGCACCCCATAACGCGCGCATGCGGCTTCCAGCGCGCGTGCCCGTGCCACCAGGGCCTCGGGGGCGGCATCATACATATAGCGGGGGTAGGCACTCGGTCCCTTAGCGAGCATGCCCGAACCATATGGCGCGGCGTTGAGCGCCGCGACACCGTGCGCCTGACAGGCATCCCACAACGGCGCGGCTTCCTGGGTGAGCAGGGTATAGCGATTGTGGCTGATGGCGACCGCAAACAGATCGGTTTCGACCAAGCGCGTCATCAAATCGATGGGACCACCCGCCACGCCCACATGCGCGATTAGCCCCTCTTGCTGACATTGGCGCAGCACGGCCACGGGGCCACCAGGGGCCATGGCTGCCGCGAAGCCGATATGCTCCGGATCATGGAGAAAGCAAAGGGGAAGTTGGTCGATCCCCAACAGGCGCAGACTGCGCTCGACGCTGCGCCGTATCTGGGGGCCATCAAACGTCCCCGTCGCGAGGTCGCGGTCCGCTTTGGTCGCCAGCACGAACTCCGGGGTGATGCCCCCCAACTCCCGAATGACCATGCCAATCCGGCGTTCACTTTCGCCATCGCCGTAGGAGGCCGCCGTATCGGCAAAAGGAATGGGGCCAGCGAAGATGGCGCGAATCGTTGCCAGGGCTTGCGCTTCGCCAACACTATAAGCGAACGTGTCGGGCATGTTGCCGAGTTCCGCGCAACCGATGCACAGCCCAGGCACCATCAAGCCGGTGGTGCCTAGGGGGCGGCGCGCCAGAAATGAATGCGTCATCGTGCATGCCAACAGATCTTGCCGTTGGCGTCTCCTTTCATAGGTAGGGCTAGCGGGCCGTCCATCCACCATCGATGACCAGCGCGGACCCCGTGACGAAGGTGGCCTCATCCGAGGCGAGATACACAGCGGCAGCAGCGATCTCGTTGGGCTCACCCATGCGCCCAATCGGCTGCCGGGCATGCAAGATCGCCTGCTGCTCGTTCTCTTGCCCGGCGAAATTGCGTGCCAGATAGCCATCGACGAAGGGGGTGTGGACGGTGCCAGGACACAGCGCGTTGCAACGGATGCCCGTCGTGGCGAAATCGCTGGCGATGCTGCGCGTCATCGCCAGCACGGCCCCCTTGCTCGCGCCATAAGGCAAGCGCCGCTCCACGGCGATCTGCGCGGCGACCGAGGCCATGTTGATGATGCTGCCGCCGGTTGGGTGCTGGGCCAGCATCGCACGCACCGCCTCGCGGGCACACAGGAAGACGCCGCGCGCGTTGACGCGCATGACACGTTCCCACTCATCCACGCTGGTTTCCAGGATGTTGCCGACGTGGCTGATGCCCGCGTTGTTGACGACGACATCGAGCCGCCCATGCCGTGCCTGCACCTCGGCGCAGGCGGCCACGACCTGCGCTTCATCAGCGACATCCAGCGCCAGCGCTTCGGCCTGGTGTTCCTGGGAGCGCAATGCGGCGGCGACCTGCTCCGCTGCGTCGGGCTGAATGTCGGCGACGATGATGATGGCCCCCTGCGCCGCGAAGGCCTGGGCGATGGCCGCCCCGATGCCCGAACCTGCCCCTGTCACCAGCGCGATTTTGTTGTCTAAGCGAAACATGCTTCGGCCTCTAATCCAGGTGAAAGACTTCGGGCAGCGTGTGCCACCATTCCCCCGCGTCGCGTTCGGCCACGGACTGTTGCATCGGTTCCGTGAGTCCCCACCAATCTTGCGTGGTGGGGTCCGCCGCCATGCGGGCCATATCGGCGGCATAGTCGTCACCGACGTATTCATAATAGGCAAAGAGCAGGGTGCCATGACGAAAGATGCTATAGTTGCGGAGGTTGCAGGCATGGATCATCGCCAGCACAGCTGGCCAGGCGGCAGCGTGCAGGGCCTCATACGCGGTGATCTGGTCGGGTTTGAGGGCGATCACTTGACCAAAGCGTTGCATCTAGGGGTGCTCCTTGTGCCAAACTTGACCATGTGGGTACACATAGCGGGTCAGCGTTGCGGGATACAACTCCATACTATACCCCGGCTGCGTTGGCATGACATAGCGCCCCTGACGGATGGTGGCCGGATGCACGAAATGTTCGTGTAAGTGAGGGGCATATTCGCACATGCGGCCATCGAGCGAGCCGCTCACCGCGATGTAGTCGAACATCGCCAAGTGCTGCACATATTCACAGAGGCCGATGCCGCCCGCGTGGGGGCACACGGGCACGCCATATTTAGCCGCCAGCAACAAAATCGCCAGCACCTCGTTGACACCGCCCACCCGGCAGGCGTCGATCTGGCAGACGCTGATGGCATTGGCTTGCAGCAGTTGCTTGAAGATGACGCGGTTTTGCACCATCTCGCCCGTCGCCACACGGATGGGCGCGATGGCGTGGGCAATGGTGGCGTGGCCCAACACATCATCGGGGCTGGTCGGTTCCTCGAGCCAATAAGGATTGAAAGGGGCGAGGTCACGCATGCAGGCGATGGCCTCATCGACATCCCACACCTGATTGGCATCCAGCATCAGGATGCGGTCGGGGCCGATCTCTTCGCGCATGATGCGGGCACGGGCCACGTCGCGGTCGCCGCCGACCTTCAGCTTGAAATGTTGCCAGCCGCGCGCGAGGGCATCGCGGCACTGGGAGCGCAGCGTTTCGTCGCTGTAGCCCAGCCAGCCAGCCCCCGTCGTGTAGGCCGGGTAGCCCGTCACCGCCAGTTCGGCGATGCGCCCGGCCCGCGTCGGTGCCCGCTGGCGCAAGATGTCCAGGGCTTCCTGGGGGGTGAGGGCGTCGGTGATGTAGCGAAAGTCGATGCAGCCGACCAGTTGCTCCGGCGACATCTCGGCCAGCAGTTGCCAGAGTGGCTTGCCCATCTGCTGCGCCCACAGATCCCACAGGGCGTTGAC